>NZ_JADEWA010000079.1:0-15435 GCF_015207865.1 Dolichospermum sp. LEGE 00246 | reverse complement strand
GTTTCGATATTACCTAGAACTATATCTTTTTGAGTTTTAACATCTAATTCAAATTGAGATAATTCATTATTAAATTCTGATTGAAGTTTTGCTAAGTTCTCAACAATATGAAATTTCTCTTGTTGAGTTTCTGACTCTAACCCTTGAAATTGAGATATTAACCCAGCGCGAGATTTTTCAATATCACTAATAGCAATATCTTTTTGATTTTCCACTTCTGATTTGAGTTGGGTAAATTGAGAAAATAACTCAAATTCTAACTTTTTGATATTGTCAATTGTAATTTTTTGCTGTTGAGCAGATAAAGTTAATTGTTCTAGTTGAGTATTTAATCTAAACTCTAAATTACTGATATTCTCTTGAGCAGATTTAACTTCAATTTCCAAAGCTGTTAAAAACTCTTGTTTTGACTTGGGTAAATCAGATAAAAGAATAGATAAATTTTCTTCTTCACCTTGAATTTTTTGTTTAAGAGCATTAACTTCCTGTGCTAATTCTTGAGTAGTGTTTTTAGATTTTTGAATCAGTTGTTTTGCTTCTGCTTGAACTGTAGTTAATTGAGTTTGCAAATTTTCAATTCCTTGAATCTGCTGCATTGCTCTTTCTCCAATTTCCCGAATTACGGCTCGACGAAAAAACCATAATATGGCAATTAAAGCCACAGGAAATAAACTTAAAATAGTCAACCAGATATTGAGTAAGGTATTCGTGCGAGTAAAAGCTCGTTCAAAATCAGATTGCACTTGTTTTTGAGTGCGGGTTTCTTGTCGCAGTCGTGCTAATTCTTCCCGTTCCTGATTTGATAGTACCTGAGCCGTAGCAGATGGTACAGGATACCCACTGATAAAAGCCGTTGATAGCAGCAAGGGTGACAAGAAAATGGCGCTTTTTAAAGCTAGATTTGAGTATAAGGGGTTTTTGTTCTTCATCACTATTTTCCCTATCCGGTGGTTAGTTTTTACAGCGGTGTGCTTATATGCCATCTATGATAGATGATTGTTGTAGGGTGACTGGATTTTCAGGGTTTTTTTTGATATTAACAGATTTGGGGAGAGCTATTCGCTATTCGAGGATGGAATTATGGAACAATCAAAGAGAGAACTTCTAGAAACTAAAGGTTGGAAAGTTGGAACAGTCACAGAATTTCTGGAACTAACTCCAGAGGAAGCAGCACTAGTAGAAATTAAATTAGCTCTCAGTCGCAGCAGCAAGACAAAGTAAAAATTTTACCGTCTGGTTGTTGTTAAGGCTGGAATAGTTTAAAATGACTATAAATACCATCTAAGAGTTAAAGTAAATTCTGTGCTGGATTACATAACAGCAAATCTACCACTGTTTGCGGATTTAGATCGAAAGTTAATAGTGAAAATAGAAGATATTGGTGAAGTTAATTTCGAGCAAGCAAATTTTCTCATCAATGGGGAAGCTTTAAAATCTCTGAAAAAGCTACCAAATTCATTAGTACAAACGGTGATTACCAGTCCTCCTTATTATGGACAACGTGACTATTGTACAGAAGAGCAAATTGGCATTGAAGAAAATCCAGATGAATATATAAGCAGACTCTTAGAAATATTTGATGAAGTTAAAAGAGTCTTAAAAGAAGATGGCACACTTTGGATAAATTTAGGTGATAAATATATAGATGGAAGTTTAGCAGGACTCCCTTGGAAACTGGCATTAGCTCTTAAAGAAAGAGGATGGATTTTAAGATCGGATATTATCTGGTATAAACCAAATGCTATGCCATCTTCTGTGAAAAATCGTCCGACAACTGATCATGAATATATGTTTTTATTTGCAAAAAGTTCCAAGTATTACTATGATGCAGATGCTATTCGTGAACCTCATGTAACTTTCTCTGAAAATAGTAAAATGCGAGGAGGACGCAATCATCTGGGTAAAAAAGGAGGAACTCCAGAACAAGGGAAAAATTCAGGTAATTCTAATTTACATAACGGAAGATGGGATCAAGCATTTCATCCCAAAGGTAGAAATAAAAGAACTGTTTGGGAAGTTCCTTTATCTAAATTTAGAGATGCACATTTTGCTGTTTTTCCAGAACAACTAATAGAACCATGTATTTTAGCAGGCTCGTCTGAAGGGGGAATAGTTCTTGATCCCTTTTTTGGTGCTGGTACAGTAGGGTTAGTATCTATGAAGAAAGCGCGTAAATTTATTGGTATTGAACTCAATGAAGATTACTGTAAAATTGCTACCAAGAGAATTTTTTCAACATGATTATTCAATTGATTGAAAAATATGTAAAATCTCTTTAAGTTTATAATTGAGTAATTGTTCTACTTCAATTATTTGATTGGGATTTTTATCAATGTGAATAAAGTCTGGAGATTTCAGTGAATCAAAATCTATTTTCCACGCTTCAGCTATGATAATTGGAATACATTTATATCCATCATTTCTCGCTTTTTCAATGGCTTGATTAATATCTCTAGTAAAAAGTAGAGCATGACCACCACCAGTTGTTTCTCTTGTTTTAACTGGAATTAATATAGTTCCTTTTTCTCCCATAATTGTTACATCATAAGTCTCACCACCAAGTTTAATTTGAGTTTCGCCAATTACCAGTTTGATCTTATTAGTTTTAAATATTTCTTGCAAATTTGTGCGAATAATTGCTTCAAATAAATTTCCTTTTATGGCTCGACGGCTTCCTTCTAAGCGTTCCATTATAACTTCACAGATAGGAAACCATTCCCATCTTTCTGGTTCAGGTAAAATAGCAGATACATATTCACGTACATGATTTAAGAGTGTTGCTTTACGCTCATTAGCTGTCCCATCAATATTTTTGAGTATGTTTTGTAATCTTTGTATAGGAGCATCTCTAAAAATCCAACCTAAAAAAAGCCATTTTGCTTTACTTTGAGGATATGGACGAGCAATTCCGTCATATAAATTTAAGTCGTTAGCAACTTTACGCTGTAAATATTTTAGTAAAACTTGTTGTGCTTTAGATGAATCCTTTTCAGTAACAAATTCATGTAGATTTCTATAACTTTCTGATTGTATAAAATTGATAAAATCATCAAAAAAAAGCTTATTTGAGTTGGCAATAATTGCAAGCTCCTTCAGTCTTATATTATCAGGAATATTAGTCATTAAAAAACTCTCTAGGTGAAATATTTAATGCATCTGCAATTTTATGGATATTCACAAGACTAATATTTCTTTCTCCGCGTTCTACACCTCCCATATAACTGCGGTCTAAGTTACATAAATGCGCTAATTCTTCTTGAGATAGTCCCATATTTTGCCTAATTTGACGTAGACGACCACCAAATTTTTTTTTGATATTTTCACTATTAGATGTTGTCATAAAGACAATTAAAAGCCATTGATGTTTTTAAGTCCACGGACTTTAAGTACCATAATCATATAAAATCAGGTATGAACCTTTCCCCGGCGCTACCGTCTACAATTTGACGTAGTAGTGTACAGAGTGCAGAAACCATGAGACGTAGATACAAAAAAGGTTTGCAATCATTCATCAGCTTTAGCCTATTTACCATCTTAATCACCCTATATCCCGTGACCGCTACCCCTCTACGTACCCCGGATAAGACCGTCAACTGTGAGCTTCTCGTTGTGGGTGGTGGACTCTCTGGAGTAGCCACAGCTTATGAAGGGTTACTTGTAGGACGCACAGTTTGTTTAACAGAAATAACTGACTGGTTGGGGGGACAAATCTCCTCCCAAGGGACATCTGCATTAGACGAAAGACCAACTCAACGAGCTAAACAATTCTATTCTCGTGGTTATTCCGAATTAAGAAACCGCATTGAACGGAAATATGGCAAACTTAACCCTGGGGATTGTTGGGTAAGTGACTCCTGTTTTCTGCCTCGTGATGCTCACAAGATCATGACACAAATGCTCAAAGATGCTGAAAAAAAAGGTAGAGGAAAATTACAATGGTTTCCCAATACAGTAATTAAAGATTTAGGAATTAGCAAAGATGGCAAAATCATCAATAATGCCATAGCAATTCAACATCAACCAGCAAAAAATCAACCACCTCTAAATACTAATACTTTATCTCAAACCATTGAAGATGCTTATAGTTATCAAAACTCATCACAATTGAGTAAAACTATTATTCGTTTTCTGCCTAAAACATCTCAAAATAATCCTGGAAAATGGTACGTTGTAGATACAAGTGAAACTGGGGAAATTATTGCTTTAGCAGATGTCCCTTATCGTCTAGGAATTGATGCCCGTTCCTATCTTGAACCTTCATCTTCTAGCACGACAAATTATCCTTATTGTCCTCAAGGTTTCACTTATACCTTTGCAATGGAGGCTACAAAAGATCACCAAACCCAAATAATGCCGCCATTCTATTTACAATATTCACCATATTTTAGTTATGAATTAAAACGATTAGCAAACTTTGATTTAGTATTTACCTATCGCCGAATTTGGAGTCCGCAAAAAGGCCAAGCAACTACATTCAATGGTGTGAAATTTACTTCATCAACACCGGGGGATATTTCTATGCAAAACTGGACTTGGGGAAATGATTACCGTCCAGGAACTGCGGCGGATAATCTTATTTATTCTCGGCAACAATTAGAAAATTATGGACAGTTAAAATCTGGAGGTTGGCAAGGTGGACTACGCACAGAAACTTTGCGTAAAGCTGAAGAAAAAGCATTTTCCTATTTTTATTGGTTGTATGGGGGAACTACAGATTCTCAGTTGGGTAATGGTGTGAAAAAACCGCAAACAAATATCCGGTTTTTAACAGGTTTAGATTCGCCTATGGGGACGGTTCATGGTTTATCTAAATACCCTTATATGCGGGAAGGAAGACGGATTATTGGTCGTCCAAGTTGGGGACAACCGGAAGGTTTTGGTATTTGGGAAGTTGATATTTCTCGGCGTAATTATAATGATGAATATTATCGGAAAACTTTGCCGGCAAATATGTATGGCAATCTAAAAGCAACGGTGGCTGGTTTGGAAGCGATATCTGTAATTAGTGGGGAAATTCCTCCAGAAAAAGTTATTCGCCGGAGTCGTTCGACAATTTACCCTGATGCTGTGGGTATTGGTCATTATGCCATAGATTTTCATCCTTGTATGGCAAAAAGTCCCGTGGAAGCACCTGGTAATCAGGAACGTGCTGGAGAAAGGCGGGGTGCAGGACTTGCTTATCCTTTTCAAATTGCTTTGCGGGCAATGATTCCCCAAAAAATTGATAATTTATTGGTAGGGGGAAAAAGTATTGCTACTAGTCATATTGCGGCGGCGGCTTATCGGGTTCATTCTTTTGAATGGTCTTCTGGTGCGGCTGCGGGAACTGTGGCGAGTTTTGCACTAAAAGAAGGAATCGCACCATATCAATTGGTTGATGATTTACCTCAACAAGAACCACAATTACAAATTTTAAGGAAGTTGTTGGAGGCGAATGGAAATCCTACGGCTTTTCCTGATACTTCTATTTTTAATGAAAGTTGGGATGATTGGCGGTAGGTGAACAGAAAAATTTAAAGGTATGTGAAGAAAAGTAAAATCACTCAAAACTCTCTTCCTGTTCCCTGTTCCCAGTTAAGAGTTCCCTGTTCCCTTGCCCCAACGACAATTTTTAACGCCCACCTACTTAGGTAAAATATGATTGCACAATATCCCCGACTTCTTCAAGAAGTCGGGGATCTAAAATTTAATCTGGAAGAAATTCAGAATTGAGGGTTTGTTCACAGGTATAAGGACATATTTGGGGAAATATCTGTTGACCTAATTGAGTTTCTCTCATTGCTAATGCTAAACCTAATTCATAAGCTGTGAGAAAAACTTCTTCTAAATAAGGTTTTAAACTGGGACTATCTTGTAAAAGTAGTTTTATTTGAATCCGTTGTTCTCGAATTTTACTCAACCAACTACTGCTGCGTTTTTCTGCTTGAAATTGCCATTTCAATAAATGTCCTAGCAATACGGCTAATCTATTTCTAAATTCTTGTCTTTCTTTTCTTCCCAATGTTTCTAATTCTTCAATTAGGTTGACAGCATCTAACATATTCCATTGTTGGGTTTTGAGTAAATTAACCTGTTCTTGAGTCCAAGCATGAAAGTCGCTTGTGTACAGGAGAAAGGTGTTCATTTTCGCACCTATTATAGGTTTATCTGTTTTTAGTTCAATTGTATTTTATATCTCATATACGAAGTGATTAAAAGGTAAAATTTCAATTACTTCATAGATATAAATTAATATTTTTACACATTATTGGCTTGTGTCTGACTACTAACTCAGCCAGCAATGGATTAAACTGGTTATTTGTAATGTCAGTTTTTACAATGTCGTTTTTGGCTGATTTTTCTATGGTGACAAGAATTGCAGATGTGTACAGTATGGCTTCAGCACCGACTGTAACACCTGACCGGGTTAATCAAGTGACTCGGAAAACCTATCCTAATTATAAGGTGATTGTGTTGAATGATGATTTCAATACTTTCCAGCACGTGGCTGAGTGCTTGATGAAGTATATTCCGGGGATGTCGGGCGATCGCGCTTGGGATCTCACTAATCAGGTACACTATGAAGGACAAGCGATTGTCTGGACTGGTCCCCAAGAACCAGCAGAATTATACCACCAACAACTCCGTCGGGCTGGGTTGACAATGGCTCCCCTGGAAGCAGCCTAATTATGTCAAAACCTACTGATGGTAGACTTGTTTGGAATCACTCTACCCATATTCCTGGTCTAATTCCCATTTTAGAACGTTTGTGTCAACAGCATGGGATTGGAACTGTGACACCTGCGGTGATTGGTAGAGCTAAGGGTCATGCACCAAAAATGCAGTTGCGGGTGTCTGTACCTATTCGTGGTGGCTATAAAATCATTGCTCGTCAAGGTAAGACGGTGCAGGAGGTGTTTATCCTCACAACTTTACTACAGGATGAACTCGAAGGTGCGATCGCTATTGCTATGAGAATTGCCTAAATTATGAATTTACAAATAGCAAGGTTGGAGCTAAGTTCAGTTCTAACCTTGACTTTTGATTATTCTTCAATTTTATGAACTGCAAACTTATGTAACGGTAAACTCAAAATACAAGAAAATGTTAAGAAATATGACAAAGCTGTAGTAATTCTTAAAGTCATCATTACAGCGTCCCAGTCAAATAAAAATACCTTTTCCGTCCCAAAGGCGACGCAATAAACTAACCAGTATGCAAAGCTCATTCTTAAGAGACTTTGTTCTGTTTCTTGAAAATCATCTATGGCTTGAAAATCATCCTTTAATAACCATAGACCGACAATACAAGCGATTGAGGAAATAGCCACTACAAATTCATGGCAACATAAATTCACTGTAGGCATTGATTTTTGTCTCCATTTTCAATGTTTTTATATTCCTATAGAAATTTAGTGTAAAGGAATATGCTGGAGAGTTGTACAAAATAGTTACAAACTGCAATCCCTCAACAAGTTTCTTCACAAATCCCAATACCTGAAAAGTCATGATTCCTGTATCAAATGTTTTACCCCTCCCTAACCCTCCCCTTATAAAGGGGAGGGAACTAAGTAGGTTGGCGTTGAAAATTATCGTTATAGCAAGGCAAGAGTAAAGAAGTTTTCAGCGATTTTACGTTTCTTCACACAGTTTGATTTTATTGTGTTCACTTACTTACGTTGTTATTGCGGCATTTTCTGACAAAAATCTCATCATATTGATGTCAGTCATCTAACTTAGGGTTAATTTAAAATATCTAACTTAGGATTAATTAAATTACTTTGACTAAAGCATAAGCTGGTTATAGCAGGTTAATTCCAACTATGTTATTTTGGAGATATTAAGATAATGTTGCAAGAAAATTTTACGACTTCTCAGAAGGGAATAGATGCTTCTTTAATTGGTTTTGATGAAAGTTGTTTATCGGAATTAAGTTCGGAACAAGCCTCTAATATTGTTGGAGGATTTACACTTAAAAATAATACAGAAGCACCAAGGATTTTCTATAATTTTGGGGAGAAGTCACCCCTCAAACAACAAACTTTACAACCAGGAGAGAGCGGTACTTATCCCGGAGAGTTTATTTTGTATAATTCTTCGGCATCAAAACCCGGAATTAGTCCAGCAGTATTCAAAGCAGACCCTTCCGGTTCATTTAGTCTAAATCAATCAGGAACTAAGATAATTCCTACTGATCTTAGTTCTTCTAATGGAAGTACAGATTGCTAAAAAAGCCTGCAAATAAATTTTGAATAACCAGCCTCTAGAACTTAATCTGGAGGTTTTATTTATAAGTAGTTTGGTCATTGGTCATTGGTCATTGGTCATTGGTCATTGGTCATTGGTCATTGGTTATTGGTTATTGGTCATTGGTTATTGGTTATTGGTTATTGGTTATTGGTCATTGGTTATTGGTTATTGGTCATTGGTCATTGGTCATTGGTCATTGGTCATTGGTCATTGGTGAAAACGATTCTTCTTTCTTCTTTCCTCCTGACTCCTGACTCCTGACTCCTTCCTCCTGACTCCTGACTCCTGCTAAACTACTTCACAAGAATGAACTAAAGGTAATAATGGACCTATTTGTTCTTGTCCATTTATAGCTAAATCACTATGACATAAATACAATTTATCAGACACCCGCGCCAGTAAATCGGTGACAATTTTTTGTAATCTTTGTGCTTCGGCTAGTTGTTCATCTGCGGCTGTCCAAGGTTGTCCTAACCTATCTCGTAAAAATAAAGTAGCACCAAATAAAGTAGCTGCACCACCTTTTGCCCACAGTGGTGAACCAATATCTAACCAAAAATGCCAACGGTGATGTTTACGACTTGCACGATACTGAAAGATGGTTGCTAAAGTTACGGCTTTTCTACTGCTACCGATAGGACGGATAGGATAGGGATTTGCAGTAATTGTTCCTCGTCGCAGCAGTTGAATAAATATCGCTATCGCCACGCTATCGCTATCACTAATGGTAATACTAAGGGTTTCTGGTGTATGCAGTGAAAGTAATAGAGTATCATTTTGTTTTAAGCGGGCATCTACTTCCCAATAATGTTGAGCGGTTTCTATTAATTCTCTTAATGCTGCTAATTCTTGATATGAAGGGTTTTTATCCTTACACACAAACTCTTGAATGGCTTTGTAGAGGAGAAAAATGGGGGTGAGGAGAAGTCCCTGGTGATATTCTTCTCTCTGTTTGCCAATCCATTGTAATATATCTTCATAGGCCTGAGTGGCAATATAGCCAATTCTATCCCAGCGTTCAAAGGTTTTCACTGGTAATAAATTGGGTGTGTCGGGGTGGGGAACGAAACAAGCATCAGCGATTAACCCAGCCCGCACCGGATCTATTTGAGAATGATGGAATTCTTTTTCCTGCCCATTTTGGGTTTGATATTGACTCAAAACCACCAACATTTCCGCCACTGCATCCCTATCTACTAACCGCCCTAAACCGGGGTAAACTAGAGCCATGAGGGTAAGTAATGCTCTCACCACTGAAGAACTGATTAAGGGGCGTTGTTCGTTGAGAGATTCTACCTCGATATTTTGTTTAGTTAATATTTCTACTAGAGTATAACGAGCGATCGCATCTAAACCCGGTGCAATAATTACTACTTCATCCGCCGCTACTTCCCCTGACTGCACCCCATCAATAATGATCTCGGCTGTTTGGCGTAATAATTGGGCGCGGGAATTAGTTTGAATAGGCTTGACACAACTGGGTAAACTCAATATCGTCATTGGCTGTGTTACCAATTCTACCATTTGCTCAGTCAAAGAATATCCCAAACTATTTACAGGTGGTGAAGTTAAAGTTTCTACTTGACAACGCCTAGATATTTGGTATAAATACCCAGGATCTGCACCTAAACCCCAGCGGACAGCCCCATGAGGATTATAGCTAAAAGCCCCCACAGCACCAGCATCTAACAAAAATGCAAATAAGTTAGCAGCGATCGCCGGATAATCATCCACATCATCTGCTATGATCCCTTGATAACGGTGTTTTAAATGCTGTTGATAGCTACGATCAGGTAATAATTTTTGGTGATACAATTCAGTAATTAGTGAATAAGTCAATAAACCTGTTTCTAAACACCAATTTCGCCAATTTAGTAGTAAAAAACCCAAAAAATCCGGCTCTAAATTGATAGAATTATCCTCTAAACCACTTTGTAATACCTGGGGAATATCTTCACAGGATACACCGCTATAAGCTGCCAATTGCCATAAATCTAGAATCCTTCTGACCAAACGATTCTCATTCATCCCTACACGCCGCAAAACTTCTGAATTTAACTGAGAACTCCAGAGTTTCGTCGCCAACTCTTGTTCCGTTTCGGGACGTAATCTAACCGGAAATTGTGCTTTGATTGACCATGAATCAATTAGCAACGGCCAAAACAAAATTACCTCATCTTGGAAAAAACCTAAAGCCGTTTTGACACGAATAGGATATTTTCCCAGTGTTAAAGTAGTAACTCTATCAGCTAATTCCCTGCGATTATCATCATTAGCAGCTAACAATAAAATACCTAGTTCTTTTTGGTGTAAATTTAAATTTTGATCTATAGATTGGGTTTGAGAATTGTGAATATTTTTATTATAAAATGAACCAGAAACTTGATTATTAACTTGCAACCAAGCATCAAAATAGCTGACCAAGCGAGTAGTTTTACCACTACGACTAGTACCAAAAATCCAAAGAGAATCAGAAATCATGGTTTTTGCGTTAACTTAAGTTTAAGAATTTAGTAGATAATCCCAAATAATCGTCTCGATGAAAAGTACCGTGTCTAGCCAAAAAATATACCCCTTTTTATTGTCTGCTTACAGATGGTATCTACTGACACCAGAACGTTCTTTAAGTACAGCCTATCAAGCAGCTATAAAAATTAAGGAAATTGAAGATCAACACTTTAATGGTAACAAAATAGACTCCGAATTTACCATACACAGTGCCAGTGTCATGGATTATTTTCAAGGAGATTTGCAAAAGTTATTAAAAACTGTGCAAATGCGGCTGACAGAATTTAAAGCTAGTCGGTGGTTTGCGAATGAAGCTAAACAAAAAGCTGCCCTAAAATTGGGTATAGAATATTCTAGTCCCGCATTAATTTTAGAGAAACTAGAATTCATTGATCAAGTTACCTCCAAATATACTAATTATGATATAGATACAAATTATAACAACTCCAACTCTTCACCTGTTGTACCAGCCACAGATTTAGTTAATTCCCAACAATTTATTCCTAAAACATCAAATCAAGCCAACAAAAATACACTGAAAGGAAAAACTAATACAACAGGTATTTTACCACGGTCAATTTTAAGCACAATCACTCGCCTACAGGTAGAATTAGATCCAGAATCTGAACAAAATGTAGTTCAAAATTTTCGGAAAGCTCAACAAAGAAGTATTATCTCAATTCGGTTTATACTTTTACTGATTATCGTTCCTCTTCTAACTCATCAATTATCCAAGGCTTTAATTGTCGGTCCATTGGTAGAACATTTCCGCCATGATAAAACAGTAGAAGTTTTCCTAAATGGAGAAATGGAAGAAGAAGGATTATTAGCATTACAAAGATTTGAGGAAAGAACCAAATTTGAAGCCTTAATTAGTAATGCACCTCCCCTTGCTGCTGAAGAATTAGAACTCAAAATAAAGAAGAAAGCAGAGGAAGTCAAAGAGGAATTTCGCAAAGAAAGTGATAATGCTATTAAAAATGTATTTGCTGATATTTTCGCAGTAATTACCTTCACCATCTTATTACTTGTTAGTAAGCGTTCTATCGCAGTCCTCAAAGAATTTTTTGATAACGTAGTCTATGGTTTAAGTGATAGTGCTAAAGCATTTATTATCATTTTATTTACCGATGTTTTTGTTGGTTTCCACTCTCCTCACGGTTGGGAAGTTCTCTTAGAAGGAATATCACGACATTGGGGATTACCAGCCAATCGTGATTTTATTTTCTTATTTATTGCCACATTTCCCGTAATTTTAGATACGATCTTCAAATATTGGATTTTCCGTTACTTAAATCGGATTTCACCTTCTGCCGTTGCTACCTACCATAACATGAATGAATAGCCAGCATTTTGCCAACATTACTATTAGCTTACCAATATTTATGGCTAGTTTGATTGTGGGCATACAACCACTCCCCAATCAAGAACTTTCTCCCCCAGAATGTCGGTTAGGAAAATGGAACTTACCAGCATTAGTAAATTCAACTAAACAGAAGTTACCTGTACTCATTCCTAGAGTTCCAGTTACTTGTTGTCAAGAAGATATTTCTTGTTTAGATCAGGCAATTGATCATGATAAACAATCCCTGTTAAAATCCATAGATTACAGTCTCAAATATTTACAAACAGAAAGAGCAATTATAGCCTATAAAAAATCAGAATTTACCAGAGAAAGAGTTTATAAGAGTTTGCAAAAATTTCGCCAACTATTGATTTCCACAAAATCACCTCAGCAACTACAAGCAGCTATAGAAAAGGAATTTGTTTTTTATCAATCTATCGGCAGAGATAACAAAGGAACAGTTTTATTTACCGCTTATTATGAACCATTATATCTAGCCAGTCGTCAACCGACAAAAGAGTTTCGCTATGCAGCTTATCGTTCTCCTGCTGATTTAGAATCTTGGGCTAAACCTCATCCTACCAGATTAGAATTAGAAGGTGCAGATGGGTTACAAGGTAGCAAAGGAAAATTAACAGGATTGGAGTTATTTTGGTTTAGAAATCGTCTTGAACCTTATATGATTCAAATTCAAGGTTCAGCAAAACTCAAATTAACAGATGGAACTCAAACAACTATCGGTTATGCAGGTAACACAGCTTATAATTATCGAAGTTTAGGTAAGTCATTAGTTGATGATGGTAAATTTCCCTTAGAAGGGTTAAATATGCCAATTATTCTCGACTATTTCCGCAAATATCCCCAGGATTTAAATATTTATATTCCGCGCGATCAAAGTTTTGTATTTTTTCAGGAAAACCACGGACAACCAGCCCAAGGTTCTATTGGTGTACCAGTTACTCCAGAACGTTCCATTGCTACAGATAAATCCCTCATGCCTCCAGGGGCTTTAGCATTAATTCGCGCTCCTTTTCCCTATCTTAATAAGAGTAATAAAATCGAACATCGGCTAGTGAGTCGTTACGTTTTAGATCAAGATACAGGTGGCGCAATTAAAGGAGCAGGGAGGGTAGATTACTTTTTAGGAACTGGTGAATCAGCCGGTGAAAGGGCAGGATTAACAGTCAGTAATGGACAATTATTTTACCTATTACTAAAACCGTAATTTCCAACTCTTACTCTCTGTGTCTCTGCGCCTCTGCGTGCAGTAA
This sequence comes from Dolichospermum sp. LEGE 00246, assembly GCF_015207865.1. Classification (NCBI taxonomy): domain Bacteria; kingdom Bacillati; phylum Cyanobacteriota; class Cyanophyceae; order Nostocales; family Aphanizomenonaceae; genus Dolichospermum; species Dolichospermum sp. LEGE 00246. Next base: position 2,083 of record NZ_JADEWA010000079.1, on the reverse strand, counting down.
AATCATTCTTTTAATCAGCATTACAGCGATTTCCAATCATATAAGGTACATCTTAGCCCCCTCATCGTTCCCCAAGGAACATGAAGCGCCAGTATATTCATTTATCAAGCAATCCAGAAATTGCTTATCAAGTCGGTCAACGAAAAGCAAAATCTCCAGTTATCTTAACTATCGAGTCTGGAAAAGCTCACAATCATAATATTAAATTTTATCAAGGTAATAAAGTAGTTTGGTTAGCTGACTATATACCCCCTTATACCCCCTCAATTTATTTTTGCAAATTATTGAGAATTTGATGTAAGGGGCGATCGCTTTTTGGGATATGGAGGGCGATAGCGCAAGCGCTGACTTGTCAGTTCGCTTTTGGGATGTAGGAGATGCGATCGCTTTTAAGAATGTGAGAAGGTGATCGCTTGTTGGGGATGTGGGAATGCGATCGTCCCAGTGCTGACAAGTGAGATCGCTCTCAATGGAGAAATTTTTGGAATTAATCTGTTAAAATTGGTTCAGATAAACAACTCCAAATGTAAAATCAATGAAAATTAAAGCTATTATTTATCCTGCCCAAGAAGGGGGTTACTGGGCTGAAGTACCTGCACTTCCTGGTTGCATAACAGAAGGGGATACAATGGAAGAATTAATTAATAATCTTCAAGATGCTATACAAGGTTGGCTAGAAGTAGCAAATGAAATTCAAAAACCAGATCCAATCTCACAAGTGATTGAAATTGCAGTATGAAATCAATTTCTGGGAAAAAATTATGTAAAATTGTTGAGAACAAAGGTTGGATTCTCAAAAAAATTACAGGCAGTCACCATATTTATGAAAAACCTGATGAAAGTAAAATTATTTCTATTCCTGTACATAAAAATCAAGATTTAAAACTTGGGACTTTAAAATCAATCATGAAGATAGCTGAATTGGTAGAAGATAATTTGTAATTAATGTTTGTTGTGTAGGCTATAACATACGTTAGTCTTAGAGGGCGTTTGAAAACTTTACCGAAGGCGATAGCGAAGCGCTGCTGCAAGCAGTTCGCTGTTTGGGAATGTGGGAGTGCGATAGCGAAGCGCTCCGTAGGAATCACTTTTGGGGATGTGGGGAGGGCGATAGCGAACGCGAGTGCGTCCCGGAGGGAACTAGCGCTGCTGCAAGCAGTTCGCTTTTTGGGATGTGGAAGTGCGACCGTTTTTTGGATGTGGGGGCGACCTCTGTTTAGGAATGTGGAGGTGCGATAGCGAACGCGAGTGCGTCCCGAAGGGAACTAGCGCTGCTGCAAGCAGTTCGCTGTTGGGGATGTGGGGGCAATCACTATTTGTCACTGTTTTAGATAAAATATAATTTAAGATGACCAAGTAAAGACAAAAGTAAAAACATGATGACAGGAACAACTTTTGCAGAAATCCTAGAAGCTGCGGATAAATTAGTACCCGAAGATCAGGAAAATTTAATTCAGATTTTACAGAAACGACTACGAGATCGCCGAAGAAATAGTCTAGTGAAAGATGTTCAGGAAGCACAAAAAGAGTTTGCAGAAGGTAAATGTCGGCCTGTTACTCCTGCACAACTGATGGAGGAACTTCTTTCGTGAGTTTTGTTTTATTACGTTCCAGTGCATTTATTCGTTCAGCCCGAAAAATTTTAAAAAAACAACCAGAAATCACTGAAAATTTTCAAAGTATTCTGGAGTTATTATCTACAGATCCATTTCATCCACGCCTAAAAACTCATAAATTAAAAGGAGATTTACAAGATTCTTGGGCTTGTAGCGCAGGATATGATTTGAGAATTATTTTTACATTTGTTGAACGTCAACCACCCATCACTTCCCTTCGGGTAAGTGAGGGCTTGTAAAAGCCTAGTTGACCAGACTCAGTTCTTAACCGAACTACGTTAGAGGTAAGAGTTAAAGACCTACCAGAGGATGCGTAGCTAGTTCCCTGCTCTAGAACTTAAAAGTTAAACAGGCTTAAGGGTTAAACCAGTGCTTTTAAGATAGTTACCGACCTCTAACATTGTCGTTCGCGCCAGCGTGCCGGAGGCATCTAGCTAACATTACCCGCAAGGAGGCTCTTTGGAGCA
>NZ_JADEWA010000630.1:0-2333 GCF_015207865.1 Dolichospermum sp. LEGE 00246 | reverse complement strand
CGAACGCATTCCGAGGTGTCGTGACTCAAATAACGGCTACCCTTCGACAACGCTCAGGGTGGTCTGGTCAGTACGGCTTGCTTGATTACTCTTGCAAGCCCAGTCCCTTTAGGGCTGGGTTACTGACACTCATAATCCACTCCTAATGGAAAATTTACTAACGCGAAATCTGGGTTTTATCTTCTTTCCACATTCGGATGTTCTTGGGTATTAACATCCAATTCTTCTCGGCGCAGAGTTTCTTCCGCTTCAATAGTTTCGTGATCTACAACTTTATCAACTCTGACTTCTTCTCGTAAGAAAGCTTCTTTATGAATATCCGCAGTTTCTTCATAAAGTTCTATTCGACTCACTTCTGTAGTACCAAAGCTGTCGCTACCTAAAGTCACCGTTTCTCCAGCATTTGTAGGAGTAACTCGCTCAATGACAATTCTTTCTTTATCTATGGGGACTGAAACCCGCGCCTTTTCTGTTTCCGTATGTTTCCCAACAATAACTTCTCCTGTTTTGGCGCGGATTTTGTTGGCAATTAATCGTTCTTGATATAGTTTGAAAGTTTGATGATCCTGATCATTCAAGGCATATAAATTAGGTTCTTGTTGATAGTCATAGCCGCTACCGTTACCTGACTTTCTTGGTGGGGCTATGGGAGGGGCTACCATAGTAGCTCCCGCAGGTCGAGAACTGGCTGTATCTACAGAACCGGAACTTTCTAAGAATGCTTCAGAACGATATACTCCCCTGACTTGTTCTTCATAGTTATAATCAATTTCTTTGTGTTCATTAAATTCGGGTAAATTCTCTGCTTGTTGTTTGGTCATTCCCACTGTATAAATCCGTTCAGATGTATGATCAATGCGCGAACGACCAACCGGCAATAAAACTTTTTTCCCAAAAATCCACAAACCTAAATCAACAACGAAATAGCGAAAATGTCCTTGTTCATCTACTAAAATATCGCTGACTGTGCCAATTTTTTCATCTGCGGTTGCATAGACACCCATACCTTTGATGTCTTTGCCTTCAAAACTTTCTCGATAATTCGGATCAAATTCTTTGATTTTCAAAAGAGACATACTATTTCCCTCTCCACTTTTTATGGATATTGCAGGCAACAGGTTGATAATTTTGCTCCCGTTGCAGTTTCACCATCAGTTGATGTCATCAAATATCAAATTATTCTCAACATTAGAACCTGGTACAATTGGGTTATTAGTTTTTCTGTTCTGTTAGTTCTAATATGTACACATTAGTTATTTTTATGATTAAGACCGTCCATCAAAGGGTTGATTATGCTGGTATGTCAATAGACAGAGATTCTTAACTGAGTGGTAGGAAAGTGCCAGATCCCCGACTTCTTGAAGAAGTCGGGGATCTGTATGATCTGTGTGGGTTTAAAAGTGTATAAATTCGTTTATAGACAAATAATTTAAAAATTCCCCTTGGGGAAAATCGCAAATAATACACTCGGTGTCAAAAAATTGCACTAAAATCACTACGGCGGTAATCTTTGGTTGTGAGGTGTGAGGTATTTTTAAGTCAGCTTGACGATAAAATTAATCCACTTCCTGCGGTCTTTAGGCTTACTGCGCTAAAAAATTAGAGAGTTAATTTATGTTTCAGTTGTTAAGCCGGGTTTTGCTATGGCTCTTAATTGGTGTTGTAGCCTTTTCTTTGTTCCAAAGATTCTATCCATCAGTAACTTTTGTCGGCAGATTTATTTTAGGGTTGGTCATTGTTGTTTTAGCTTTAGCATTTCTCAATCCTAGTGAACCAGCGGTGGCTTCGTTGTGGCGATTTATCTCCTTCCCGCTCAAGCCCTTGGGTGCTTCGGTTTTAATGTTGTTTTTAGCTGCTCAAAAAATCAAAGGCGGTGGCATTGATAAACCGGGCGGTTTTTTATTAGGATGGGCGTTGACGGTTTTGCTTTTGTCCAGCACACCAGCGATCGCTTACTTCCTAGTCAGATCACCCGTTGCTACAGTTGGGGAGATGAACATCAATCAGCCAACTGCCCCATCTACCTTAGTGGCCTTTGATCTGGCAAATCCTAATTTCACAATCTCAGATATTCAGCAAAATATCATCCCACATAAGGTAGAGATAAATTCTCAAACCATAGCCTTCAATAGTCTGACTGCGAATATCCCTTCCTATTTACTCCAAAATCCTCAAGCAATCAGCACCCGTGGGTTACGGGTAGAAGACTTTGTTCCTAATGCAGAAACCCTGCAACTTACTACCCAAGTATGGGAAAGTTATCTCAATCAGATTTATGTTTTCTTGCGTGGACGTACGTAGAGGAGGTAGGGGGTAGGGGGAGTGGGGGGAGT
>NZ_JADEWA010000629.1:0-2342 GCF_015207865.1 Dolichospermum sp. LEGE 00246 | reverse complement strand
CACCCCCCCACTCCCTAAACCAGGAGTTAAAAAGAGGTAAATACAGATTTACAACCTATGCAGCAAATTCAAGCCGTGCGAATCAGTACCACAGGTGCTAAATAAATTAAATTTTTCCGCTAACTGTTGAACTTCCTCAGTTTCCACCACACTAGGTTTCCAAGGTTTGGGGTTATTGTAAGCGTAGAAAGTCTCAACACCATCAATACCATCACCCGCAGCCGCAGGAATGAGGTCAAAATGCGATCGCCTATATCGGGCTGGGTGAGCAAGTACCGCCAGTCCTCCCGCTTCATGAACAGCTTTAATAATGTTAACTGCTTGATAAGCCTTACCTGTACTAGGAATTTTTTGTAAATATGGCTGTATACTGGGATGTTCTAACTCAAAAGCATAAGCCAAAATGTGAACTTCATTATCCAACAGATTGGCGTTAATTTCTACACCACTCCACAGATATGGAGCATGAGCATCAGGATTACGCCATTTCCAATCTTCTAACCAAACCAGGGCTGCTTGGTAGCCACTAATACTATGATGATCAGTGATAGCTAACCCTTTTAAACCAATTGCGATCGCTTGACCCATCAAATCACCCGGTTTTAGTTTGCCATCGGAGTGAACCGTGTGCATATGAAAATTAAATAACTGGGGACAACTTTGTGCATCAATGCGTTGAAATACTTGCTTTAGTAGTTCCTTAGAAACAGTAGTCCGGGCAAAATTTATAACCATAACCCCTCTACACAAAAATTACATTCTTCTCAAAACACCAACACGCCACACTTGTAAACGAGATATAACCAATACCACTAACCAGTAAATACAGATACTTCCTCAACGGCACCAATTGATTTTTGCAATATGTTAAGACTACGTTAGCAAATATTAACGCTGATGGCGATGAGTATTTTTGATTACTTCCATCAAGAGAATATAAATTTTGCGTATAAGTAGGTGAACACAATAAAACCAAACTGTGTAAAGAAATGTAAAATCGCCCAAACCCTCTTCACTCTTGCCTCTTGCATGAGTGCCTTTTGCCTTGCCATAACGACAATTTTCAACACCAACCTACTTAGTTTCTATATGTTTACCGCCATTGTCACCACAAACTGATCAATTCACCTGCTCCATTGATCACTTCACCAATTACATTAGCAGAGATATCCTGAGATTGAAAATGAGTAATTACCTGTTCTGCTTGCTGAGGTGGAACTAATAACACAAAGCCAATACCCATATTGAATGTATTATACATAGCCTCAGCACCTACAGAACCAGCCGCAGCTAACCAATGGAATACAGGGGGAACAGTCCAACCATCAGGAATCATCTTAATTGATTGACCCTTGCTTAAACATCTTGGTAAATTTTCTGGTAAACCGCCGCCAGTAATGTGAGCCATGCCATGAACTTCTAAACCTGATTGCAACGCAGCTAAAACAGATTTTACATAAATGCGTGTAGGTGTAAGCAAAGTTTCCCCAATAGATGCACCATTGAATAAATCTGGGGTATCAGTCCAAGCAAAACCACCATCACTGACAATTTTCCTCACCAAACTCAAACCATTACTATGGACACCTGAACTAGCTAAACCGATAGCCACGTCACCCACCTGCACCTGAGAACCATCCAGCATTCGGCTTTTTTCCACAATTCCCACGCAAAAACCAGCCAAGTCGTATTCACCAACCTGGTAAAAACCGGGCATTTCCGCCGTTTCTCCCCCCAGCAAAGCCGAACCCGCCAATTTACAACCAGTAGCTATCCCCGCTACCACCTGAGTTAATTGTTCCTTATCTAACTTACCTGTAGCCACATAATCTAGAAAAAACAGCGGTTCTGCACCCGATGTCAACACATCATTAACGCACATCCCCACCAAATCTATGCCCACAGTATCATGACGGTTGAGAATTTGAGCTATTTTCAGCTTTGTCCCCACACCATCTGTTCCCGAAACCAAAACTGGTTCTTTGTAACCTGTAGGCAGTTGAAAGCAACCACTAAAGCCACCCAGTCCCCCCAAAACCTCTTTTCTAAAGGTGCTGTGAACCAAATTGCGAATTTGATCTACAAAAGCTCTACCTGCTTCCACATCAACGCCTGCATCCCGATAATCCATGCCTAACTACACCGTTATCAATTCATAACTTTAGGTTATTATTATCACATAATTTAGCTGCTAAAACCTCTTCTGATCAGGCAATAAGTAATTGGACAAAAATATTTACAGTCATTGCGAGGGAAGGGAAGCAATCGCCAGGGTTGTGATTGCTTCATTTCACTTCGTTCCATATGGCTAACGCCACGCTGCGCTAACGCAATGACATTGT
>NZ_JADEWA010000628.1:0-2342 GCF_015207865.1 Dolichospermum sp. LEGE 00246 | reverse complement strand
CCCTCCCCTTTACAAGGGGAGGGTTAGGGAGGGGTAAAACATTTAACACAACTTACACAAGCGTCATTAAACGTATATATTTGTGTTATATTTTACTTAAATATACTAAAACTCGACCGTTAACAAGAAAACTAGCAGCAAGAATTTCTAATTTGCGAATATATCCCGAAAAGACAAGATATTGTTACAATATTTAACAACGTTGATTTAACTGGTGGCTTCTTCATGATGGTTAAGACACTTCCCCCTAGTTCTCGAACAAGTCAGGAGGACAGTCGCGGAGGCGAATTGTCCGTGATTGAGGTAGTAGCAGAACAAAGTACACAGACGGTAGTAATCAAATCGGCGCAGGCTTCTCAACAGCCAAGGCACAAAGTGAGGACAGGATCTGAACCGGAGTCGGTGCTGTATGATCCTGTGGAAATAGCAGCACAGTATAGTGGGCGATTCCTGCAAGTTGTCCGGCGGATTCTGACGGTTTTAAAACCAATTCTTGCCTTTGTCTTCGGGTTATGGTGGGATAAGCAATGGAGAATTTTGGTTAAAAATGAACGTCGTCGCGCTGTTCAACTGAGAGAGTTATTAACAAAGCTAGGACCAGCTTACATTAAAATTGGTCAAGCTTTATCCACTAGACCAGATCTAGTCCCACCAATTTACCTAGAAGAATTAACTAGACTCCAAGATCAATTACCAGCTTTTCCTAATGAAATAGCTTACCAATTTATTCAGGAAGAATTGGGAGCAACACCGTCAGAAATTTACGCAGAATTTTCGTTACAACCGATTGCGGCGGCTTCCTTGGGACAAGTATATAAAGGCAGATTGAAAACTGGGGAAGAAGTAGCGATTAAAGTCCAACGTCCAGATTTACGGGAACGAATTACGATAGATTTGTATATTTTGCGGAAACTGGCTGCTTGGGTACAGCGGAATCTCAAGCGGGTACGTAGTGATTTAGTCGGAATTTTGGATGAGTTAGGCGATCGCATTTTTGAAGAAATGGACTATATTCATGAAGGCGAAAATGCAGAACGCTTTTTTGAATTATATGGTCACATGAAGGATATTTATGTACCAAAAATTTACTGGGAATACACCAACCGTCGCGTTTTAACGATGGAGTGGATTAACGGCATCAAATTAACTCAACCCGAAAAAATCGCCGCTTTAGGAATCAATGCCCGGTATTTAATTGAAGTTGGAGTCCAATGTTCTTTGCGTCAATTATTAGAACATGGATTTTTCCACGCTGACCCCCACCCAGGTAACTTATTAGCAACAATGGATGGTAAATTAGCTTATCTCGATTTTGGCATGATGAGCGAAGTGAAACCAGCCCAACGTTATGGTTTAATTGAAGCAATTGTCCACGTCGTTAATCGGGAATTTGATAGTTTAGCAAAAGACTATGTAAAGCTAGAATTTCTCACTCCCGAAACAGACCTAACTCCCATTATTCCTGCTTTTGCCAAAGTATTTGCTAACGCCCAAGGTGCAAGTGTCGCGGATTTGAATATTAAAAGCATCACCGATGATTTATCGGCTTTAATGTATGAATATCCTTTCCGTGTTCCCCCATATTACGCCTTAATTATTCGTTCGCTTGTGACTTTGGAAGGAATTGCAATCTATATAGATCCCGATTTCAAAGTTCTCAGTGAAGCCTATCCTTATGTTGCTAAAAGGCTGTTAACAGATCCCGCAAACGAGTTAAGAACATCATTACAAGAATTACTGTTTAAAGATGGGAAATTCCGCTGGAATCGTTTAGAAAACCTGCTAAAAAATGCCCGCAGCAACCAAGAATATGATCTGAACTTAGTCGTTAATCAAGGAGTAGAATTTCTCTCCTCTGACCGAGGTGCATTTATTCGTGATAGATTAGTTGATGAATTTTTCAATAGTATAGATGCTGTCAGTAAAAATGCCTTGCATAACTTCACTTATGTACTTCGAGAAAAGGTAGGAATTACCGCAGTTCATCAAATTCCTTCAGCCTCAGTTGAACAACAACAAACCTTAGAATATATTCAACGCATTGGGGGAATTTTACAAGACACTAAAGGCTTTGATGCCACAAAATTTGCTCCTCAATTAGCCCAAATCATTGTTAATCCAGGAGTCCAACTTTTAAGTCAACAAATTGCCACTCGCGTCACCCAGAAAGCCGTAACTCGCGTCATTCGGGAGTTATTAGCATCTGAATAATATCTAAACTGTCTAAACTGTGATTTTTTTGATTTAGATGATTGAAATGATTAATTAATCATAAAAATCAAATTAATCACACAAATCATAGTTTAGACGTTTTTTGATTGAGACAATTAATTAATCTTAAA
>NZ_JADEWA010000627.1:0-2344 GCF_015207865.1 Dolichospermum sp. LEGE 00246 | reverse complement strand
GGGTAGGGGAGGTAGGGGGGGTAGGGGAGGTAGGGGAGGGAAGAACAGAAGTTTTTTCCGATCATTACCCGTCAAAATAAATTTGACGAACTACTAGGTGTGGGGAAGTAAGAGCAATATTCTTTTACAACTGACAATTGACGACTGACAACTGACAACTGACAAGGGACTATTAAATGAGTGTATCTGCTGATAGTATAAAAGAGTTACTGCGTTCTGACAATTTAGGCGATCGCTTGCGTGCAGTTAACCAAATTCGGGATCTAGAACCACAAATCGCTTTAGAATTAGTCCAAATTGCCATTCAGGATAAAAGTGCGCGTGTCCGTTATTCCGCCGTAAGTCAAATGGATACCCTGGGAATACAGGATTTACCATTATCCTTGACTATCTTACGGGGTTTACTACATGATCCTGAAGCAGATGTGCAAGCAGCCGCAGCAGACTGTTTAGGTGCGCTAAAATTGCATGACGCTTTTGAAGACTTACAAAAGCTTTACCAGGAAACACCAGAATGGCTAGTCCAGTTTAGCATTATTGCCACATTGGGAGAATTAGGAGATCCACGAGCTTTTGAATTACTTACTCAAGCACTTGCATCCGATAATGGTTTAATTCAAACTGCCGCTATTAGTTCCTTTGGTGAATTGGGAGATCCAAAAGCAGTTACCCTCTTACTTCCATACAGCACTAACTCAGATTGGCAAGTACGTTACAGAGTTGTGCAAGCTTTAACCCGTTTGGGAAGTGATGAAGCTAAATCTATTCTAGAAACTTTGGTGAATGACGAGGTAGAAGCGATTTCCAAAGAAGCAAAAGCTGGTTTATGTTAGTCTAATTTACTAGTTGCGTTTATTAACTAAAGCGCAACTGCTCACCTGATTTTTGATTGATAGACAAACTTTGATCATTAACCACCATATACCTGTGTCCAAGTCGTCAATAAAAATACTATCACCGCACTGATAGCTAAAACACCTTGAATCAAATTCCCCACAACCGTTCCCACAGTAATTCCTATCCCAGCTTTTACCGCAGGCCATAATCGTCTTTGATAAAGGAACTCACCCACAATTGCGCCTAACAATGGTCCAAATAAAATTCCTAGTAATGGTCCACCAAAAGGTAAAGCTGGTAGTAATCCAAAAAATCCCAGTAACAAACCCACAAATGCGCCAATTTGTCCCCACTTACTAGCCCCGGCTTGTTTTGCTCCAATATAACCAGCAAGGAAATCAACTCCTGTACTCAGAAGTAAAACAATGATTGTCACAATCAGGGGAATTTTAATAGCTGCAAAGGAATTACTCACGATTCCCCAAATAATAATAGATATTAAAATCAAACTACTTCCAGGTATGGCTGGAACTACAGCACCAATAATCCCCACAAACATTACAGCTACTAAGAGTAAATAAATAATTTGCATAATTATTGTCAGAATCAGGATGTCCAGGATTAAAGGATGAAGAGGATGAAGACAGGGATTTTATCACCAATTACCAATTACCAATTACCAATTACCAATTACCAATTACCAATTACCAATTACCAATTACCAATTACCAATTACCCATTACCAAGCGTTACAGCTAATTTATCGGCAATTCCCCCAATCCAGTTTTCCTCTTGTTTAGTGTAACTGCGGGGAGCATTTGCCGCTAAAATTAAAACCCCTTCTTTACCAATAGGTTGACAAATTACACCTTGTGTATTTTCTGGCAAATAATCAAATTCGATTTTACCAGGATAAACATACAAAGCAACTAGATAAATTGGCTTTTGAGTTTCTAATACTTTTTTTAAAATTGTTCCTGGGACTACTTCCGATTTAGCAGCCAGAATACCACGACGTAATAAAACTTTACCTTGATAGTAGACTATGAGCGATCGCGTCACTGTATTTGTTAATAATAACCGCGATGCCCAAGCTAGTTCTATTTTCGCGGCTTCTGGTAAATCTGCTGCTAAAAAAAATCCCTCTTCCCCAATCAATTCTACTGTTTCAGGTGTACGCGGCTGTACCTGTTGCCAAATTAACCCAGTTAAAATTAACACCGCGCTCAGAATTACCCCCAGCACATCTCCTCGTGCTTGGGAGTTTGTCAGTTGCGGTGTTAACAACCGATTCATTAACAAAAGCACAGCACCTAAACCCCCAACAACTAAGGGTAAACGCCGTAAAACTCGATTAGGATCTGATTTAGTCATTAGTCATTAGTCATTGGTCATTGGTCATTGGTCATTGGTCATTGGTCATTGGTCATTGGTCATTGGTCATTGGTCATTGGTCATTGGTCATTGGGAAAATTCTTTCTCCCCCCACTTCCCCCACTTCCCCTAC
>NZ_JADEWA010000626.1:0-2344 GCF_015207865.1 Dolichospermum sp. LEGE 00246 | reverse complement strand
GCCCCCTGCCCCCTGCCCTGTTCCCTATTCCCTATTCCCTGTTCCCTTAGCTTATCTAGATTTTACATTTAGTTATGATATTAAGTTCCGTGACTCCAGTATGATAGGGATATAAAGAAATGTAATGCTAACGGAAGAGATGCTCACTATGTCTTGCAACTAAGAATTATGGCATCGCTATGAGCGTTATGATTTCAATTCAGATGAGAGTGGCTCTTGTGCTGGTACTCTTGTCAAAATGATTAATAAATTACACAAACAGCGCGGAGATTATGGCTCAATTTTCAGAAATTACAGACGTTCCCGATATGGGTCGTCGTCAGTTTATGAACCTGCTCACTTTCGGGACTGTTACCGGGGTGGCCTTGGGTGCATTGTACCCTGTTATTAACTACTTTATCCCTCCTGCTAGTGGTGGTGCTGGTGGCGGTACTGTAGCCAAGAATGAACTAGGTAATGATGTTAGTGTGAGCAAGTTTCTGGATAGTCATAATGTAGGCGATCGCACTCTGGTGCAAGGACTCAAGGGAGATCCTACCTATATTGTGGTGGAAAGTAAAGAAGCGATCGCTGACTACGGGATTAATGCTATTTGTACCCATTTAGGTTGTGTTGTACCTTGGAACGTGGCTGAGAATAAGTTTAAATGCCCTTGTCATGGTTCACAATATGACGCTACTGGTAAAGTAATTCGTGGTCCTGCACCAAAATCCTTAGCTCTAGCCCATGCCAACGTAGAAGACGACAAAATTCTACTCACACCTTGGACAGAAACCGATTTCCGCACCGGGGATGCCGCTTGGTGGGCTTAATGCATTAGTCTCCAGTCAACAATCTAGGGCTTTTTATCAACTCTTGACCAATGACTACTGACCAATGACAAATGACCAATAACCACTGACAAATGACTTTATAGAGATGAGAAATGCCCTTACACCTGCGAAATTAACTCGCACTGCTAAAGCAATGGTTAAGACATTGCTAATAGCGATCGCTACTGTTACCTTTTTATTCACTAGCGATATAGCCGTCCCACAAACTGCTGCCGCCTATCCCTTTTGGGCGCAACAAACCGCTCCTGCCACCCCCCGCGAAGCCACAGGGCGAATTGTTTGCGCTAACTGTCACCTAGCTGCTAAACCCACAGAAGTAGAAATTCCGCAATCTGTACTTCCTGACACTGTATTTAAAGCCGTTGTCAAAATCCCTTACGATACCACCGTGCAACAAGTTGGTGCTGATGGTTCTAAGGTTGGTTTAAATGTTGGTGCTGTATTAATGTTGCCCGAAGGCTTCAAGATTGCCCCAGAAGATCGCATTCCTGAAGAAATGAAAGCAGAAGTGGGTGATATGACATTCACCCCTTACAACGACACCACAGATAATGTTGTCATTGTTGGTCCATTACCCGGTGAAGAATATCAAGAAATCGTCTTCCCGATTCTTTCTCCTAACCCCGCCACAGACAAAAATATCCACTTTGGCAAATACTCTGTTCATGTAGGCGGTAATCGCGGACGTGGACAAGTTTACCCCACAGGTGAGAAGAGCAATAATAACTTATTCAACGCTTCTGCTGCCGGTACAATTAGCAAAATTGCTCAAACAGAAGATGAAGACGGTAACGTTAAGAATCTAATCAGCATCACAACCGCAACTGGTGATGTCGTTACCGATACAGTTCCCGTTGGACCTGAATTAATTGTGACTCAAGGACAAGCCGTTGCCATTGGTGATGCTTTAACCAACAACCCCAATGTTGGTGGTTTTGGTCAAAGAGATGCAGAAATTGTTTTGCAAGACTCTTCTAGAGTTACATGGTTAGTTGCTTTTATCTGTTTAGTGATGATGGCACAAATCATGCTAGTTCTCAAGAAGAAACAAGTAGAAAAAGTCCAAGCTGCGGAAATGAATTTCTAAATCATAACTATGATTGGTGTGATTTATTTGATTTAGATACTTCATAAATCTGAAAAATCACTGTTGAGAATGATTACAAATTCTTTGCTAGATCATCGGTTATTTGACAGGCTTTTTGCCTGTCTTTTTTCTTATCATGGGCAATAAACTGATCAAAGTTCTCAAATCCAATGTTTATTTGCTATAGTCCCCCCCTTTCCCCTTGTAAAGGGGGAAACAATAAAAATCTAGTTCCCTCCCCTTTATAAGGCTATCGTGTACACACAAGTTAAATTACCCCCCTTGTAAATAAATGGGGAAAACCGGAAGAATTAGTTCCCTCCCCAAAGCATCGGGGAGGGTTAGGGAGGGGTAATTTGAGGAATAATGGTGATTCGATAACTTGTGTGTACACCGTAGCCTTTATAAAGGGAGGGTTAGGGAG
>NZ_JADEWA010000625.1:0-2345 GCF_015207865.1 Dolichospermum sp. LEGE 00246 | reverse complement strand
CGACCACCTAGATTTCTACGTTCTAGGTCGTCGGCAGCGTGAGATGTGTGTAAGAGACAGTATTATACCAGCTTATATTTGGATTTAAAAGATTTTTTGCAGCAGCTAATGGAAACCATAATAATTTTACGCAGAGTTTACCTATTCCTAAAAATCTTTGTAGATTACGTTTCCTGCTTTCATATTTAATTGGTTGGGGAAACAAGCTGGCCAATTTTGGAAGAAATTAATCCTTGGTTGTTTGAGATAGAACCATATCCGGGAGAAAGTCTGAGTCATTTTTTGGGACGCTTTCGACGGGCACATGATTTAACAACTACTGGTTTAGGTAAGGCTGCTGGGGTTGGGAGTGCGATCGCAAGATGGGAAAAGTTTCGTTTTAATCCCCCTCCTTCTCGGCAACAATTGGAGGCTTTGGCTAAGGTTGTGGGGGTTGATGCTGATAGGTTAGAGCAGATGTTACCACCTGCTGGGGTGGGAATGAATCTTGAACCTATTCGGCTTTGTGCTGCTTGTTATGTGGAGTCGCCTTGTCATCGGATTGAGTGGCAGTTTAAGGTGACTCAGGGGTGTCAGCATCATCATTTAAGTTTGCTATCTGAGTGTCCTAATTGTGGGGCTAGGTTTAAAGTTCCGGCGTTGTGGTTTGATGGTTGGTGTCATCGGTGTTTTTTACCGTTTGGGGAGATGGTAGAACATCAGAAGGGTATTTGAGTAAGTTTTAAATTTATTCAATCGAAGATATATTATTAGTATCTGTAGCATTAGCACCTGTAGCTATTATTTTGAATAGTAAATGGTGACATCTAAAGTTCACCGGATATGACTTTCCTGAAGGAACTACTCGCTGGTGATCCGAGGTTTTGTGATCACGAATTGGAAAATCTGGATGATCATTTAATGTGCATGGTACTTTAGTCTCAATATTGGTAAAAGCTTGAACCACAAGCAGGATCAAGAATCTTGATATCCCATTCTTGACTATTCCAAGGTAAAACACCATCTAGGACAAAATCAACTATATGTTCTGGTGTGTAATGAACTCCTGTACCAGATTTTTTACTAACAAATTCTTCATATATACTGCTAATAAACTCTAAAGGTATAACGTCAAAATGGTAGTATGGCCATAGACTTAATTGTCCAGTTTCAATATCTACATCACCACTAACAAAATCAGCAAGTATATTTAGATGAGGTTGTTTAACTTTTTGTTCTTCTGTTTGCCATTCAGCTTCACATTCTTCTTCGGTAGCACCTTTACCTGGGAATAAATCACCATTAAACTTGCCATTGAGCCAACGAAAAAATTTATAACTATCTCTATGATCTCTTAATATCTCAGCTAAACAAAAGTATTTAGCCGATAATTCACCAGTTCTATATAAATAATCCAGTACAGTTGTATTTAAGCCAGGATTACCTTCAGAATCTTGACGGTCAAAAAGGAATTGAATAAAAATAATTCTTGCTAATAAATCATGAATTGTGTCATCATCAAGTTTATTTTTTTGAAGTCTTTTCCGAACGCTTTTCAGATTTTTCAATAGCATCTGGTCAGCGGCTTTTTTTCGTTGAAATCGCTGGCTATGTTCTTGAAAAAATTGACCGGATACTAAATCAGCCCAGTATAACCGCAAAGTTTCAGCAGCTTGACCTGAAAGAGATAACTGATTAAATGACTCAATTTCCTGTTTAGAAACATTAACTACAGGATTTATAATATCATCTTCCTTTGGAGGTTTTTCATAGCACGTCCAAATTCTTAATCGGTTAGGTTCTGTTGTAATTAGTGATGGTGTACGAGAAAAACTCCAAGCAAGTCTATAAGTTTTCTTTAATGTTTCCTCTGATACTTCTCCTGGAAAATCGCACACTAAAGCAATAGGTGTTTCTGTCGAGTCACCTTTAGGATTTCCAGCCAGCACGCCTATTCGCACACCTTGACCATCTGGAAGTTTGCTGATAGTTCTACCTAATTTTTCTTTAGCAATTTGTGCATAAACACTTGGACCAGCACCAGATGGCTCCAAAATTTCTTGTGGAGTTGGCCAGTGAAACTTTTCATGTGCTAGTTCAAGTAGTCCAGACTGTGACATTCCGTTTTTTACGCTGAATTAAAGTATAGTTTCAGATTTCAACCATCACATTGTCATCTAAACCTCCAGGAGACCCCCACCAAAACTGTACTCAGTTTGGTGATGGGAGGAATGGAGGGTTAATTGTGAAACGTCCCTTGAGTAATTTTGTGCGCCAGCACAAACAATGAGAGGGACAGTTGAGCAATTAACAAATCTTTGATTTTCCATATTCGTAACCGTCCTTTTTGTGAGTCCAGTGGTCTT
>NZ_JADEWA010000624.1:0-2363 GCF_015207865.1 Dolichospermum sp. LEGE 00246 | reverse complement strand
TCCTGCCAAATTATTCAAACTGGAAGCAACATCGGGATGATCATCACCTAATTGGCGTTTTCTGATATCTAAAGATTGCAAATAAAGAGGTTCAGCATCATTGTAACGTCCTTGAGATTCATACAATCCTGCCAAATTATTCAAACTGGTAGCAACAGAGGGATGATCATCACCTAATTGGCGTTTCCAGATATCTAAAGATTGCAAATAAAGAGGTTCAGCATCATTGTAACGTCCTTGAGATTCATACAATCCTGCCAAATTATTCAAACTGGTAGCAACAGAGGGATGATCATCACCTAATTGGCGTTTTCTGATATCTAAAGATTGCAAATAAAGAGGTTCAGCATCATTGTAACGTCCTTGAGATTCATACAATCCTGCCAAATTATTCAAACTGGAAGCAACATCGGGATGATCATCACCTAATTGGCGTTTTCTGATATCTAAAGATTGCAAATAAAGAGGTTCAGCATCATTGTAACGTCCTTGAGATTCATACAATAATGCCAAATTATTCAGACTATTTGCAAGAGCATCTTGTTGTTGAAATTGAGTTTGTAAAACTATTGCTCTATTAAAATATTGTTCTGCTAGTGCTAATTCCCTTTCTCTATCTGCTGATTTTCCTGATTGCACTCGTTTAGAATATAAATTACCTAACTGACTATAGAGAGTTTCTAGTTTGCTACTATTTTCTCCCCATTGGTTAATCGCTTCTGCTAAAGATGCTTCTAATTGTTCTGGTGAAAAAATCGAACTTGCTTGATTATCTAGAATTACCTCAGAATTGCGATTGATTAATAACTCATTTGTAACTAAAGACAGTTCAGGCTGAAAATGAAATACACCATTACGCCAACTCCAGAAATCAGGTGCTTGCTTGGCAATTTGAGCATAAATGCGTGATGGTATCCATAAAATAATCGGCATTTTTAGTTCTCGCAATGCTTCTCGCGTCCATTGCAAATAACCAAAAAACTTTTTCAACAATTCATCTTGATTGAATGATCCTAATTTTTCTGCACCTAATACTGTGGCTATGGCATTTTCTTTTAATGTAACTTGTTGTGTAATGGCTTGCTTTAAACTAGGTTCTTGACTATCAAGATAAACTCGATAAATATTGTCAGTATATGCTAATTCCTTTTCATAATTAGCTATAATATTTTCACGCTGACGATCTGCATCACACACAGCAATGAAAATCTGTAACATCCCAATGCCAGCTTCAATTGAAACTAACAAACTCATATAAGTCTGTTCATTTGCGTTGATAATGGATTCATTGGTTAAGGTGTTCATTAAATTAACTCTTCTAACTTTAACTGTTGAATTACAAGAGGATGAAGATCATACCAACTCTCAGCATTTTTATATTCAATCACATAAACATTGTGGAGCAAATCAAGAAATTCTTGCTGTTTAGGATCATCAGGGCGATAATTCGTATATGTTTGTTGTAAAATCTCCCGGTCAGTTTTGCTCAAAGTAATTGTCATATCATTTCGCAAAATATCAAGTGCTTGCTGCAAAATTGTCGCATCAATTTGCACATCATCAATCGGTTCTAGCTTTCTGGCTTTTTTTCTTAACTCTACTAATACTAAACTACAACATTTTTGAGCAATGCGAACCAATTCCCGAATGACACCACCACTAGATAAAGCAATCTCCAGCAAAATATCATCTGCTAATAAAGTATGATCAATGCGTTTACGCAAAATCTCCTGTAATTTTGCTACCGTTGCAGTCACAGGTTGAGCTTCGTTTTTATGACTTTCACCTTTAGGATAAACTTTTAAAACAGGCATCACAAAAATCGGATTACTCGTTTCATCTTCGATATGTCTTTTTAAAACACCATCACGAATTGTGGCAATAGGAATTGTATAAATAACAAAGAAATTAGGTTGTAATAGTGCTTTAATATTTTTGAGAAATATACTTTCAATAGCTGCTAAATCTAGTTTATCTAAATCATCAATAATTACCACAATCTTTTTTTTACAAGCTAAAGAAACTTCTGTAGCAATCAGATTGAGAGTATCTATTAAATCTCGAAAATCACGTTTAAATTTAGTTTCTATAACTTCGCGGATACTTGCTTCAGCCTTTAACTTACTTTTCAGAAAACTCCAAAAACCAAGACCTACTTCTACTTCAGCCCCAGTTTTACTTTCTTCAATTTCTGTCCGTTCTTGAAACCAATTAAAAAATCTGGCTCTTGCGTCACTTTTATGGTAAAAACTAAGATCACTAAAATTTAATGCTGATAAATTTAAATCATAAAAGCTGAAAACTCTATCCCTGTAAAGGTTTGCAAACTTTTAGATACAAGTGAATTAGCATAAGAGTATAAT
>NZ_JADEWA010000623.1:0-2381 GCF_015207865.1 Dolichospermum sp. LEGE 00246 | reverse complement strand
CTCCCCTACCTCCCCTACCTCCCCTACCCTAGTCATTTTCGGGTTGACAGACTACTAGAGGCAGAGCCTCATAAACCGTATTCCCTGTCAGAGACAGGGAACAAGGAATTAAGAAACTTCTACCTTTTCCTTACCTGCATTCAAAGCCACAACATCTTGCAACCTCGAAAGCACAAAAGACTTCTCCAGATAAGAAAACAAACCACCAGCCTTTGGACCCTTTTCTTTGTTCAAGAAAGATAGATACAAAGCCTTAAAAGCAATTGGTTGTTGAATCCCTAACTCCTTAGTAGTGGAGAAAATTATAGTTTGCAATGCCTCAGCTTCCCAATGAGGAATATTTTGCAAATTCTCCATCAACTTTTGCAAATAAGCAACTTGTTCAGAGTTCAAATCATTAGCTTTCTCTGGAACTTGTTCCAAATACAGAACTAACTTTTCTTCCTCATCTGCATAATCTTGTAACCACAATTGTGCAGCAGCAATTCTTTGATTAATAATTTGCTGATCATACTCATTTAAAGGCTGTGGACTACGTTGGACAACCTCATCTTGAATATTTAAACGCGGAACTTGCAACAAAGAAATTAACGTACTAAAATCAAAAGGTTGGAAAGTTTTAACTTCATCCCCTAGTTGGGCGTAAAATAACGGCATTAATTCCTCCGTTAATTCAGGAGATTTAGAATACTTGTTAATTAAAGTATCGTAATCTCTAAATAAACGAGTAGTAGTTTCATAATTTGGCGCAAAATTAATGACAGTTCTTGGCTGAGTTCGCAACATTAAAAAGCGCAGTAATTCCGGTGGAAGTAAAGCCGCAATTTCTTCAGCACTCGAACCAACTCCCTTAGAAGAACTCATCTTTGTCCCATTTACCAGAATAAATTCATAGGGAGAATGAAAAGGAGGTTGCTTTTGTAAAACCTTGCGACTAATCGCATTAGCAACATCACGAGAACCACCTTTTTGAGAATGATCCTTTCCAGCCATTTCAATAGTTACACCCAACACATCCCACTTAGCCACCCATTCAACTTTCCAAGGTAATTTACCATTACCATTAAAAGGAGAAATCCAGCCAGAATGTCCACAACCTTTTACATAATCAGTTGCATCAGGTTTGCAGGTGTAAAATACTTCTGAACCGTTATAATCTGTCGTGACAGTTGTGGCAATCTTACCGCAATTTTCACAAATAACTTGAAAAGGATACCAGTTATTTGGACGGTCAGCTTTGCTTACTTCCTTATAAGCTTCTCTCACCAAATGGGCATTTTTTAAGAAAGTGTCAATATAGGAATTAAGTTTTCCAGAACGATATAAATCGCGGAGAAAATAAGTTTCTGGTTTAATTCCTAAATACTCGAAAACTTCAAAAAATTCACCAATGAAATATTTAGCATAATCACTAGCATCATCACCAGGAGAAGGCACATTACACAGCGGAAAGCCCAAATAAGGAGAAAACTTTTCCTGATCTAAGTATTTTGGAACTGTATCCAGTGCGTCATAGTCATCCACACCATACAAGAACTTGACAGGTTTACCTGCGTGTTTCAATGCCCGGTAAATCACATCATGGATAACCACACCCCGCAAAGACCCAACGTGTACCCGTCCTGATGGAGTCTTAGAATCATTAACTACCTGGTAGCCTACTGCATCAGCAGCGATTTTATCAGCCCAAAACATTTGCTATTTATCTTTTCACAATCTACCCATTTTAACTTTTGTCATGGAGAATAATCTCATTTTTGACTAAGTTCAATAATATTTCTATCTGGATCTTTAATAAAAATCGCCGCGCGACCAGAAGCACTAGCCTGAAAAGGATAATTTTTAGCAATTAACTCATCTTTCGCAACCTGCAAATCAACCACAGCAAAAGCAATATGAGGATTTTGCCCCCATTTTTCCTGTTGCTTATCGGTTTGTACAACAGGCGCAACTATGAGATGAAGTTGATAATTACCGATTTGATACCAGACACCAGGGTATTTTAGAGGGCGTTCTACTTTGTTTAGTCCTAACACCTGACTATAAAAATATTCAGCCTGTTCTAAATCAGTGACTAGAATAGCAGTATGAAGACTCTGTATAATTTGCATTTTTTTTGTTTTGTTAAAATATATAGTCATCATATTTGATTTTTGAACATTGCCAGACTCAGATCCCCGACTTCTTAGAGAAGTCGGGGATCTTATTGTTCAAAAAAAATTAATTTTTTCTTTATGATTACTCGAAAGTGCCACAAATGCTCAGAAAACCACACCTAAGATAGATTGATTTATAATCCACGTAGTTTTTATTACATAAAAATTGATAATTCTAATACTTCCCCTTCAAATAAAAAAATGTATATTGTTCAAATCTAGCAC
>NZ_JADEWA010000622.1:0-2392 GCF_015207865.1 Dolichospermum sp. LEGE 00246 | reverse complement strand
CTTCCCTCCCCTGCCCCCGGTGCCTCTCTTCTCCCCCTGCTTGCCTTCACCCGTCATTTTCGGGTTGACAGACTACTAGTCGCACTTACAGACGGCAATATTAGCTGACACAATGGCGAACATGGTTGTTTACCGTGCAGCTTGACTACACACAGAATATAGCTCGTTATTGCCTAAATACCAGACTTGCGGATGAACCAATCTGACAATTTTTCCAGAATCACTTTGATTCCATTGTGATCCTTAGCTCTGACTTTAGAATGATCACCGCGATAGATAATAGGACTCTTAATTATTTCTTTATATATCTGTCCTTCAGCCAGTTGCAGATTAATAGACATCTCCAAAAAAGATGGTAAGTAGGTTGGCGTTGAAAATTGTCGTTATAGCAAGGCAAGAGGCAAGAGTGAAGAGGGTTTGGGCGATTTTACTTTTCCTTACACAGATTGGTTTTATTGTGTTCACCTACTTAATAGGGAATAGGTAATAGGGAATAGCGAGTAATTACCCATTCCCTAGTACCTATTTACAGCCTAAACTTTAGATAACTAATAACTTGAGTGATTTAGTCAATTGTGATTTGTTGCGGTCCATTGGCTTTGCCGTTTTGTACTTCTGTACTCAGGTTGCTAGAGCTATTTCCACAACCTTTTTTATTTAACCAACTTTTGACGGGATCTTCGGTGAGGTTGAGTCGGAGGACACCAGAAACGAACCCACCTAAAAATGAAACTGGATGTTGGGCTAGTTCTCGAAATAGGGGCGACAATTCAGTAATAAACATTAGACTCTCCAAGTATTGGTTTTAAAAATTATTAATTCTTGATTAATCTTAACAGATGGCGGCTAAGAAGCAACTAAGTAGTGAGACAGAATTGATTACACAATGTCATTGCGTAAGCGTTGCGTGGCGTTAGCCATATGGAAGGAAGTGAAATCAAGCAATCGCCAGGGTTGTGATTGCTTCCCTTCCCTCGCAATGACTGTAAATATTTTTGTCCAATTACTTAACAACTGATTGGATAATATTTGGCTGTATGATATTTATCATTGGCTCAGGACTTAGGCAACTGGCACACCCATATAAATTAAGAATTAAATTATGACAAGCAACTGGGAAAACTTTCTCAAAAATTTAGGAGAATGGCGTGGTTCATTTACTAAAATCTCTCCCAATGGTGAGATATTAGATTCTACTGCTAGTATTTTAAATTTGGAAGCTGATGATAATAATCAAGCTGTGATTTTTAGATTACGTCGTTTTGATTCTCATGATTATGATAGTCCTCCTATTCAGGATTATCAACAGGAATATCGTTCTTTAGGAAGACAGAATATCTTTTTTGCTACAGGAGCTTTTTCTAAAGGAACATTGCAGTTAGCACCTTTTTCAGAATTTGGAGCAGAATACGGTTTTGTTGATGATGACCGGCGATCGCGTTTGGTACAATTGTATGATCAACAAGGCAACTTTATTAATTTAACTCTGATTCGGGAATTTCGCAGTTTTACAGATGCTTATGAACGTCCGCAACTGACTGTAGAACAGTTAATTGGTAATTGGCAAGGTAAAGCTCATACAGTTTATTCAGACTTGAGACCATCGGCAACTTATACTACTTATTTAGAAATTAAAGAAATCGGTGATGGATATTTAGAACAAAAGTTATCTTTCCAATCTCAAATTATTACTGCAAAAGCCAGAATAGAAGGTAATAAAATCATTTCTGAGATGGAAGGAATTCCTCGACAGATTTTGTTATTACCTGATGGAACTTCTAGTAATGTGCCGTTACAACTACAACTGAGAAAACCTTTTTTTGTGGAAGCTGGTTGGTTGGTTAGAGAGAATGAACGTCAGCGTTTAATTCGCAGCTATAGCGACAAAGGGGAATGGATTAGCTCAACTCATGTGATTGAATCTAAAATCTAGAATATATATAAGTAGGTGGGCGTTAAAAATTGTCGTTGGGGCAAGGGAACAGGGAACAGGGAACAGGGAACAGAAAAATCAATTGTGTAATTAATTCTGTCCCATTACTTATTAGAGGCAGAGCCTCATCAACTGCATTCCTAGTCAGAGACTAGGAACGAGATGTGGTAGGGATTTGAGCTTAAGTTGACACCTATGAGCAGCTAAGAACCCCACCCCCAACCCCCTCCAATATCAAAAGTTTATTCTTTTCTCCCCCCCGTTGCGGGGGTGCGGGGAAGGGGCTTTGAGAAATGGGGTTACTCAAATGGATTTTATGATGTGGGTGGCTGTCGTCTCATTCCCAGTCTCTGACTGGGAATGAATTCTAGAAGGCTCTGCCTTCAATGATATTAGAGGCAGAGCCTCATCAACTGCATTCCTAGTCAGAGACTAGGAACGAGATGTGGTAGGGATTTG
>NZ_JADEWA010000621.1:0-2413 GCF_015207865.1 Dolichospermum sp. LEGE 00246 | reverse complement strand
CCTCAAATCCTGTAAATCCTGATTCAGACAAAATCATCTCCAAAATCCCCACAAACAATCATTAAACAACATCCTGAAAAATCCCAACTTCCCACAAACAATCATCCAACAACATCCTGTAAATCCTCAAATCCTGTAAATCCTGATTCAGACAAAATCATCTCCAAAATCCCCACAAACAATCATTAAACAACATCCTGAAAAATCCCAACTTCCCACAAACAATCATCCAACAACATCCTGTAAATCCTGAAATCCTGAAAATCCTGATTCAGACAATTTTACCCCTTGACAAAGTTCTCAGTTTCGACTATGCTTATGTTATAGGTGGAAAAGTATGCGCCCATATATATAAGGTTTCCACATCCAGTATTTATCCAAAAAGAATTACGCCTAACTGCGAGGCAAGAGAAAAGAAAAAAGAGCAGAGGGCAAAAGAGCAAGAGTATAAAGGGCTACTAAGTCCTCTCCGCACCACTACAAACAACCCGAAAACCGATATTGAAGTAGTAGCTATCGAGGTTGTAGCTACTGCGATAAGCAGAACGGCAAAAAACAGGAAGGTGGTCCCACGAACCACCGCGCATAAGCTTGCAAATACTTTGATTTATCAAAGCATTGCCATTTATAGGCGCGTCTATATAATTTTTCTGCCAATCATCTTCGCACCATTCCCACACATTACCGTGCATATCATACAAACCAAAAGCATTAGGGGGAAAAGTTCCTACATCTGTGGTTTGTTCTCGATATTGTCCTTTTGGTGCAGCAGTGTAGGCAAACTCACCATTATAGTTTACCAAATCTGGGGTAATACTTTCACCAAAATAAAAAGGTGTCGTTGTTCCTGCCCTACAAGCATACTCCCATTGTGCCTCACTGGGTAACTTATAGTTTTTACCTGTTTTTTGGCTTAACTTTTGACAAAATGCCACTGCATCATTCCAACTCACACATTCAACAGGAAGATTATTACCTTTGAAGCGAGCAGGGTCATCTCCCATGATAGCTTGATATTGTGCTTGAGTCAAAGGATATTTACCGATAAAGAAGCTGGGAACATTAACTTGATGTTGGGGACTTTCATAACGGAATCTTCCCTCGTCATTTTCCGGTGAACCCATGTAAAATGTCCCTGCGGGTATTTCCACCATTTCCAACATCACCCCATTTCCCAAATCTTCGACAAAGTAATTTGCTGAGTGGTTGCGTCGGTTGATAATGCTTCCTTTTGCGTTCGTTGTGACAACTTCAAAAGTGAAAGTTTTCAGGTTAGTTAAAAACCTCTCTCCAAACCTCTCTCCTACAAGGAGAGAGGCTTTAATCTCCCCATTGCCTTGTAGGGAAGGGGGGTTAGGGGGGTTAGGTTTTTCTGTTTGAATACCTAAAAACGTAAACCATTCTCTAATAGACTGAGGACGGTTTTGATAATCTAACTCCATTCCCTTGAGAATAGCATCATTTACCTTTTGACTAATTTGAGAATTGTATTTTTGCGGTGGTTCAATCGCCATTTTCATATCTAGCATAATCTTAGCATTCAGATAAGGACTAGGCAGAGGAATGAAAGGAGGTTCATGAACGGCGATAATTACATATAATGTGGCAGCTAAAGCATAAATATCTAAAGCCGGAGTGAAATTACTTCTATTTTCAAATTGTTCTGGTGGTGCAAAAACCGGAGTTTTGGCATTTGTTAAACTCATCAATTCCGCAAAATTGACTTCTCTAGCTAAACCAAAATCAATTAATATGGCTTTATTGTCAGATTCTCGCAGTAAAATATTCGCAGGTTTAATATCTCGGTGCAGATAATTACGACTATGAATATAACTTAAAGCCTCGCCAATTCCTTTAATAATTTCTAAACCCGCACTTTCACTAAAAACACCATTCGCGTATAAATATTGTTCTAAATTTTTGCCTTTGACATATTCCATCACCATACAAGATAAACCATTTTCTTGAAATAGTTCAGGATACACTTTGACAATGTGAGGATGATCAAAGGTAGCCAATACCATTGCTTCGGTGTTAAACTTGTCCTGTTCTTCTGCTAAAAATTCTCCAAAACCTTCTGTATTCCCATATTTATCTCGATAGCGTTGTTTCAAAAAGGAGACGTTGAGACTTTTGATAGCTACTTGTTTTTTGCGTCTATGATCTTGCGCTAAATAGGTAATACCAAATCCTCCCTGTCCTAGAGTATCAATAATTTCGTATTGTCCTCTTTTGAGTAGTTGCCCTGGGGTAAAATAAGCCATAATAAAATTTAATTTGTCTGAATCAGGATGTCCAGGATTTCAGGATAAAGAGGAAAATAATTATATTGGTGGTTGAAAAGCCTATATATATGGGCGCACACTTTTCCACTCATAACATAAATATAATACAAGCTTTGAGATGTCTCTTA
>NZ_JADEWA010000620.1:0-2413 GCF_015207865.1 Dolichospermum sp. LEGE 00246 | reverse complement strand
TTTTTATAGTGTTTTCCATTTCCGTTTTTTGATTTATTATTTGGTCAAGTTGTATTTTATTGGACTCTATTTTTTCACTCAATTCCGATATGAAACTCTCATTTTTTGAAATTTCGGTAATTTTTTGAGCGATTGTTTCCTCGCAATATTTAATTGCCTCATTTAGTTCATTAATTTCATAATTCTTTTCCTCTATGGCTTTGACAAGACTATTTAATTTTTCTCCCTGTTGAACTCTATCAACAGTAGTTTTTAATAAATAAGGATTGTTCCTTTTTCTCTTTTCATTTAGGCTGGCTAATTCACACTCAAAATAATACCGTTCATCTTTTTCTAATTCATAAGGATCGTAAATAAATATATCATCAAGATCATTACCATTAGGATATTTTATTTTTCGTCCGTTATGATCAAGAACAGATTTAAAATATCCATAACGACTACCTGGGTTTACGGTTAGCACTCCAGATAATACAAGAGATGGAATTTGATTGTATTCAAGAATGTCCTTAATCAACTCACTATCAGGTTTTGCTAGTAGTTTATTAAATTCCTGTTCATCATTTTCAGTCATAGGCTATTTGATGGTAATTGCGTTTTTATGCTTACCAGCAACTAAGATTTGCTGTAACATTAACTTGACTATGGATATTGTCAGCGTTAGAGCATTGTTACTGAAAGTATTTATACTATTTTTTACATTCATATAATATACAACTGTCTGTCTTCTTGGGCAACTATACGGTTAAAGGCTTAAAAAAAATTAATCAAGTAGTCAGGTAAAGCAATTTATACATTCATTAGCATTCCCCAGGTTATGGATAATGCCACGTTGCGCTATCAGAAACTCATCAACTTTCCTGTGAGTTGACTCAAACTCGGAAATCTTCTTTAATGTCAGGCGATTTTCCCCCAGAAACACATAAACTAGCGATTGGGTTATTAGTAAACTGTAAAGGTTAAACCCTGACGACATACACAAAATCAAGGACAAACCACGAATGACAAAATACCTAGACACTGCTATTGAAGCCATTGTCTCCCGCGAAATCCTCGACTCACGGGGAAGACCTACACTAGAAGCGGAAGTACATTTAGCTGGGGGTGCAGTGGGACTCGCGCAAGTTCCTAGCGGTGCTTCCACAGGCACATTTGAGGCTCATGAACTGAGAGATGGGGATAAAAGCCGTTATGGTGGTAAAGGAGTCCTCACGGCGGTAAAAAACGCCAATGAGATATTAGCACCCAAATTATTAGGTTTGGATGTCCTCAACCAAGAATTGTTAGACCGGACAATGATTGCTACAGATGGTTCAGCTAACAAATCTAACTTAGGTGCAAATGCCATTTTAGGTATTTCCTTAGCAGCAGCTAAAGCAGGTGCAGCAGCTTTGGATATTCCTCTCTATCGCTATTTGGGTGGACCTTTGGCGAATTTATTGCCCGTCCCCTTGATGAATGTGATCAATGGTGGAGCGCACGCAGCCAACAACGTAGACTTTCAAGAGTTTATGATTGTTCCTATTGGCGCTCCTTCTTTCAAAGAAGCTTTGCGTTGGGGTGCGGAAGTATTTGCGACTCTCAGCAAAGTGTTAGATGATAAAGGTTTGCTGACAGGTGTAGGTGATGAAGGTGGTTTTGCACCTAACCTAGAATCTAACCAAGTGGCTTTAGAATTGTTGGTAGCTGCAATTAAACAAGCTGGTTACAAACCCGGTGAAGAAGTAGCTTTAGCCTTAGACGTGGCTGCAAGTGAATTTTACAAAAATGGACAATATGTTTATGATGGTAAACCCCATAGTCCTGTTGAGTTTATTGATTATTTAGGTCAGTTGGTTGACCAATATCCCATTGTATCTATTGAAGATGGTTTACATGAGGAAGATTGGCAAAGTTGGCAATTACTAACTCAGAAAATCGGCTCAAAAGTACAATTGGTGGGTGATGATTTATTTGTAACTAACGCTACCCGCTTACAAAAAGGTATCGAACAAAAAGCCGCTAACTCGATTTTGATTAAGTTGAATCAAATCGGTTCATTAACCGAAACTTTGGAAACCATTGATTTAGCCACTCGCAACGGTTTCCGTTCAGTAATTAGCCATCGTTCCGGTGAAACTGAAGATACAACTATTGCTGATTTAGCCGTAGCTACTCGCGCCGGTCAAATTAAAACCGGTTCTCTGTGTCGCAGTGAACGGGTAGCAAAATACAATCGCCTCCTCCGCATTGAGCATGAATTAGGCGATCGCGCTGTCTATGCTGGTACTGTTGGTTTAGGACCAAAATAGGTGACAGGTGACAGGTGACAGGTGACAGGTGACAGGTGACAGGTGACAGTGAAGAAAGCAGGGGAAGTAGGGGAAGCAGGGGAAGTAGGGGAAGCAGGGGAAGCAGGGGAAGCAGGGGAAGC
>NZ_JADEWA010000619.1:0-2383 GCF_015207865.1 Dolichospermum sp. LEGE 00246 | reverse complement strand
TCTAGGTCGTCGGCAGCGTCAGTGTGTATAAGAGACAGAAATTATACAAATAACCCGTTAAATTAATAAGAGCTATAATTTTATACTTAGGTTAAATCAAAATGCGTCTAGAGCAGTTGCAAGCCTTTTTGGCGATTGTTCAAACTGGCAGCTTTCAACAAGCAGCAAAACAATGTGGTGTGACTCAATCAACTATTAGTAGGCAAATTCAGGCATTAGAAGCAGATTTAGGGATAGAACTATTTCATAGAACCTCCCATGCCAAATTAACGTTAGGTGGTGAACGATTACTTCCTCGTGTGCATAAAATATGTCAGGAATGGGAGTTGGCTACACAGGAATTAACAGATTTAATCGGAGGAAAGCAACCAGAACTATGTATTGCAGCGATACACTCAGTTTGTGCTTCTTACTTACCACCCGTGTTACAAAAGTTTTGTCATCATTATCCAGATGTCCAATTGCGAGTTACATCATTGGGAAGTGATCGCTCTCTGAAAGTCCTCAAAGATGGTTTGGTAGACTTAGCAATTGTCATGCACAATCGCTTTCTGATTACAGGCAAAGAAATGGCTATAGAATTCCTATACGAAGAACCCATAGAAGTCCTCACCGCAGCCAATCATCCCCTAGCTGAATATGAGTGTATCCCCTGGTTAGAGTTAATTCGTTATCCTCAAGTAGTATTTAAGGATGGTTATGGAATGCAACGTCTGATTCAAGATAAGTTTGAACAGATGAAAACTACACTTAAAACAGCTTTAGAAGTAAATACCCTAGATGCCTTTCGGGGGGTAGTTCGTCAAGGAGAACTCATTGCCTTACTTCCCCAGTCAGCACTCATAGAAGCCAAATATGACCCCACTCTGGCTGTCCGTCCCCTCTGCGAAAATAGTAATTTAGTTCATAATTCCCCCCTAACTCGTCAGGTAGTCATGGTAACAACTCAAGATCGTCTCCACATTCCTCCCATACAATATTTTTGGCAACTTGTCAAGGATAATATTCCTGAAAAATCTAGCAAGAGTTAGGAGTAAAAAAGAATTGTGGAAGGAGTTTCCTTATCAATTTGAGCCTATACAGCACTTTTCCTTTTAAATTGCCTTTTTTCACTAACAACTAACAATTAACAAATGACAAATGACAAATGACTAATAAATTTCGGGAATTTATCCAAAAAGTAGGTAGTGGAAGTCACACATCAGATCATTTAACCCGTACTGAAGCAGCTACTGCGACAAAAATGATGTTATTATCTGAGGCGACACCAGCACAAATTGGCGCGTTTTTAATTGCCCATCGGATTAAGCGCCCTACTGGGGAAGAGTTAGCAGGAATGTTAGATGCTTACTATGAACTAGGTCCAAAATTGTCGGCAATAGCCCAACCTGTCATCGTTTTGGGTATACCCCATGATGGCAGAACCCGTACTGCACCCATTAATATCATTATGGTTTTGTTATTAGCTGCTGCGGGACAACCTGTAATTATGCACGGTGGAGACCGCTTACCCACAAAATATGGTTTACCTTTAATCGAGATTTGGCAAGGTTTAGGAATAGATTGGACTGGTTTATCACTGAAACAAACCCAGGGGATTTTTGAAGAAACAGGAATTGGCTTTATTTACACACCCAAACATTTTCCTTTAAATCAAACTTTGTGGGAATATCGTGATCAATTGGGGAAACGTCCACCATTAGCAACAATGGAGTTAATTTGGTGTCCATACATGGGGGAAGCCCATATTATTGCCGGTTTTGTTCATCCACCTACGGAAGCAATGTTTCAAGCCGCTTTAGGATTACGTGGGGTGACAAAATATACTTTTGTTAAGGGCTTAGAAGGTAGTTGTGACTTACCACGCGATCGCACAGCCATTATTGGTTTATCTTCATCAAATCCAGAAACATTAACCCGTCTACAACTTTCACCCCGTGAATATGGCTTTACTACTAAAAATGTTCCTCTAACTACTACAGAAGAACTCATTCAAGGTATGCAAGGGGTTTTGACGGGAAAAGCCAGCGAATTAATGCAAACAGCCCTCTGGAATGGTGGTTTTTACTTATGGCGCAGTGGGATTTGTCCAGATATGCAAGCTGGTATAGATAAAGCCGCCGAATTAATTACCAGTGGTCTATTAGCTGCTAAACTGCACCAAATTAAGATGCTGCTGGGTTAAATTTATAACCCATTCTTTCTTCTAACTCCTGACTCGGTGACTCCTACTATTCCTAATTAATCCGCTTACTAAGGATCGTGGATTAAATAAGGTGTAATACTGCCAATGATAGCTATACACTAGAGGGGTAGATGGATGAACTGATAGATGATGCAAACTTACCCTGGTGAGATTGAGGTACAAATGCAACGATACTAT
>NZ_JADEWA010000618.1:0-2422 GCF_015207865.1 Dolichospermum sp. LEGE 00246 | reverse complement strand
GGGGAGGTGGGGAGGGAAGAACAGAAGTTTTTTCCGATCATTACCCGTCAAAATAAATTTGACGAACTACTAGAAAAAACCGATAACTGAATCAACACAATCCCTTTAAAACCCACCTGCGTGGGTTTCGCCTGTGTGTCCGTGACTTCTAGTCGCCCGGATTCTCAATCAATCCAAAATCCAAAATCTAAAATCTAAAATCGGATCACCTAACCATGTTAAAATGGATATCGCATATAAAAGATATTTGATTATTAGGTGGATTTAAACAAACATGGAAGCAGCACTATTACTAGCGAAATTGCCTGAAGCTTACCAAATTTTCGACCCCTTGGTAGATGTATTACCTGTTATTCCCGTCTTCTTCTTGTTACTTGCATTTGTTTGGCAAGCAGCAGTGGGTTTTAGATAAATTACCCATCTCCAATTTTTTGGACAGGTAACATCCACCTGTCCTATTTTTTTGTAAAATTAATATTTCTTAATATTTTGCAATAAATCAATATAATTAATCCAGTTACATCCTCAATTACCAGGAAGCTACGATGGGAAACATCAAATTTGTCAAAGAGAATAAAGAAATAATCGCCGCAGATGGTGCTAATCTCCGACTCAAAGCTGTAGAAAATGGCATTGATATTTATAAATTTTTCGGCAAAATGACCAATTGCGGCGGTGCTGGACAATGTACTACTTGTGTTGTCCAAATTGTCGAAGGACTAGAAAACCTATCTCCCCGCACAGATTTAGAAAACCGCAAATTCAAAAACAAGCCTGACAACTACCGTCTAGCTTGTCAAACCGTAGTGAACGGACCTATTACAGTCATCACCAAACCTTAAGAGCTTTTAAAAAATTTGGCTTCACTCTGTCATCTAAGTAGGTTGGCGTTGAAAATTGTCGTTATGGCAAGGCAAAAGGCAAGAGTGAAGAGGGTTTGGGCGATTTTACGTTTCTTTACACAGTTTGGTTTTATTGTGTTCACCTACTTATAATGCTATTCTGGAATAGTTGACTCGAAATTAAACAAAAGGCTATCTTGCTATGCAAGTTAATGATTTGGGTTTCGTAGCGAGCATTTTGTTCGTACTAGTACCCGCCGTGTTTTTAATCATGCTTTACATCCAAACTTCCAGCCGCGAAAGTTAATTAACAGCTTTGCGAACAGCTATTAGCTTTTGTGAGCAATTTAAAATCGGTGGAAAAGATAGATAAGATAAAAACCCCCCTAAACTAAATATAGTGCAGGGGTTTTTATTTATGAATCGCTAATATAAAGACATTACACAGTAGTACGCGCCAGAAGCACTGGACAGGTAGAGTTAACACGAACATAATCAGATAAAGATGAGCCAATTAGCCGATCTATATCAACAAAACTCTTAGCAATAGATGGGCGACGGTCCGGAGAACCAATCAATAATAAGTCTATATTCAACTCATTAGTTAAACGACAAATTTCTTCTCCTGGTTTACCACTGCTGGTAACACAACGGACTGCTACAGATTGTCTTTGAGCTTCTGCTAAAGCCATTCCCAAAACAGAATTCTTCTCGGGTTTAAGGTCAGTAATACCTGATAATTTACCACCTAAATCTGCATTAATATTAGCTAAAACCAATTGTCCACCCGTAACACCCCGGAGTAAGAACAAAGCTAAATTTAAGCAATTTTTAGCAGCATCAGAATTATCCATTGCCACCATAACGCGCTTAATGTTCTTGACATAAATGTCATCTTTCACCAGCAACATGGGACGAGAAGACAATTGAAAAACGTACTGACTGACGGAATTGGAGAAAATTGATTGTAGTCGCTTCATTCCCCGTGAACCCATAATAATCAAATCAGCTTCCATTTCGTCAGCGACTTGACAAACCACATCCTTGGGATCACCCTGACGTAAAATTGAAGAAACTTGGCTAGGGTCTAAGTTTAAATACTGAATAGCCTTAGCCAGAATTTTGCCCCCTTCTTCCCATTTGTCAGTCATTACAGACGCGGTGCTTTGTGGAGTAACAACGTGGAGAACTGTAACTTTTGTGCCTCGAAATGAAGGTAGTTCTTTCAAGTTCTTGAGCATTTCTTCCGCGTGTCCCAAACCGGAGACAGCCAACAAAATTTTTTGGATCATATTTACGTCTTTGTCGTGAGGGTTTCTGTGGTTTATTGCTGCTAGTATTGAGCCATGGCTGTGCCACGCAAGCTATCAGAATGTTTTTCTGATATGCTGAACAACCAAGTTAAGTAATTAAGCATAAATTAACTGATTAGCAGTCAAACTAATACCAACGAGCAAAAAAGTGATGGAATATTAAGTTTCTTTACGCCTAATTACGTGAAGTTACAACTAGGTTGCCTATCATTAAGCATACTGCTAATTTTGCCTGATAAAATTAATAAAATCTGATGTTAGTTATTA
>NZ_JADEWA010000617.1:0-2446 GCF_015207865.1 Dolichospermum sp. LEGE 00246 | reverse complement strand
TCTATGAAAAAAAGCTATTTCTTTTCAACTGCGGGGAATGTTGCCGCCGACACAATAGAAAGATATATTAATGACCCGCATCATGGTTGAGAATATTGGCAGCGGTTAAAACCGCACGGGTAGGCTTACGCGGCTCCCAGCCTTCCCGCAATCCCCTGGTGGACGAGACGGCATTGAAAACCTACAGCACTTGCATCATGCGTGTCACAAACAGGAACATTCTAAAACCAAGTCAACTCGCTTGAAGTAAGGCTTGAGCCGTGTAAGTGCGAAAGTCTTATGCACGGTTCTTAGGGGAGGGGAGAGCGGTGACGCTTGAACCTTACCCGACTACTCCCCCTCGACCTAACTGTACCCCAATCTGTGCAGTTCTCTAATTGAAAGTTTCCGTCAATCGGAACGTAGGGATTTGAACCCTAGACCTCCACTACCCCAAAGTGGCGCGCTACCAAGCTGCGCTACGTCCCGTAAATGTGAACTTGAGATTTTAGACTTTTGGCGTGGGGATGATTCCCAATGCGTGCATCTAAAATTAATTAAGTCACTCTCCCAAAGATATCACAAGATCAAGAAAAATAGCAAGGGGTGATTCAAAAAACTTTTAACATTCCGACGGCTGGCAACAATTCAGCTACGGCTGAAGCCTCCCATTTACCTTCCGTCCCCCGTCCTGTATTGAGGATGAAGCGCAGATTGTAGGCATGAGCATAACCTTCCACCTCCATCCATAATAAATCACTTTCGGCTTCACAGGCAATTTTTTCCTCGTCCATTAATTCTGTAGCTAGATGCTTCATGGTATCTGCAAGCTGATTAAATAGACGACAAAATTCGTTTAATTCTGCTTCGGTTAATTCTATCGCCCAATCTTCTGTGCCGACTAAGCCTTTAAATTCTGGTGCATCTGGATTCCAGCCTATGCGCCAACCAGCGCCGCTTTTGATGACTCGTTCCATACTGATTTATGCTCAGACTGCCGCTATCAACTGTGAAAATTATACCAGTTGGCTTTACCGATGGCGATAGATAGAAAGCTGATACAGTTAGTCTTTCACAATCTTAAATCTAAAATGCTATAATTTTTCAGCGATCGCCTTAGGATCTTGGCAAACATAATTTTGTAAACATTCCTAATTGGCACACTTTCCGGTTAGGATAGTATATCCGTTCTATTAAAACTCCTGTCCAGTAATTTTGGAAAATCCTATACTTAGAGGCAAAAATGGCAGCTAATACTGAGACTTCTGGCAAGCAAAAAGCGTTAAATATTGTACTTGGACAAATTGAGCGCAGTTTCGGAAAGGGAGCAATTATGCGCTTAGGTGATGCCACCCGGATGAAGGTAGAAACAATATCCACCGGGGCGCTCACTCTAGATTTAGCCTTGGGTGGTGGTTTACCCAAAGGACGGGTAATCGAAATCTACGGACCAGAAAGTTCTGGTAAAACTACTATTGCCCTCCATGCCCTCGCAGAAGTGCAAAAAAATGGTGGTATAGCGGCATTTGTAGACGCTGAACACGCCTTAGACCCTACCTATGCCGCTGCATTGGGTGTAGATATTGATAACTTACTTGTTTCTCAGCCAGACAATGGTGAATCAGCATTAGAAATAGTTGATCAACTTGTGCGTTCTGCGGCTGTTGACATTGTTGTCATTGACTCCGTTGCTGCTTTAGTCCCCCGCGCCGAAATTGAAGGGGATATGGGGGATATTCACGTAGGTTTACAAGCTCGGTTAATGAGCCAAGCTCTACGGAAAATCACTGGTAATATTGGTAAATCTGGATGCACAGTTATTTTCATTAACCAGTTACGGCAAAAAATCGGTGTCACCTATGGTAGTCCTGAAACGACAACGGGTGGTAACGCGCTGAAATTTTACGCTTCTGTGCGCTTGGATATTCGCAGAATTCAAACTTTGAAAAAAGGAACTGATGAATTTGGCAACCGTGTCAAAGTCAAAGTAGCTAAAAATAAAGTGGCACCACCTTTTAGAATTGCCGAATTTGACATTATCTTTGGTAAGGGTGTTTCTACCATTGGTTGTTTAGTGGATATAGCTGAAGAAACTGGTGTTCTTTTGCGTAAAGGTGCTTGGTATAGCTACAGTGGTGAAAACATTTCCCAAGGTAGAGATAACGCGATTAAGTATTTAGAAGAAAAACCAGAATTTGCTGCCAAAATTAAAGAACAGGTTTTGGAAAAACTCGATAAAGGGGCTGTAGTTTCTGCTAATTCTGTAGTTCAACCCCATGATGTTGAGGAGGAAGAAGAGATTGAGTTAGAAGAGGAATAAACAGTATCAGGGACAATTTATTGAATTGTCCCTACGCCTTTTTTAAGTTTATTTAGGGCTTGCTGAATAAAGCTAAAACTGTTTATTAATACAGCACTTCCCGATGTTATGAGGTACAAGAACCCCACCCCCAACCCCCTCCAGTAT
>NZ_JADEWA010000616.1:0-2483 GCF_015207865.1 Dolichospermum sp. LEGE 00246 | reverse complement strand
GTATAATTAAAATGTTTGATTCTAGCCACTGATGCTGAATCATTTTTATTGGGCATAATTCGACAGTCATAAACTGCAAATTCTTCAAAATCTGTTAAAATACTTAAAGCTAACTTTGCAGACCAGCCATAACGTCTCACTTGAAAAGCTGCACTCATATTTTGACCCACATTAACAGCGGGTTTTTTCGCCTCCACAAAAAACTTTCTGACTCCACCAACCCGAAAACTATAATCAGGTGCTTTGGCTTTATTTGCATCACTAATTTTTAAAGAATCTTCATGAACAACATCTTTATAAATATCAGAAATTTGTCGTTCATTGCCAATATCCCATCCTAAAGCAGCAAACAAAGGATTAATAAATTCAATTCTGGTTTGTGTTTCATTAATTCCCCCCGCCCAATACAATTCTATCAAAGAGTGAAAATGTTCAACCAGTTGAACAATACTATCAGGTGCTTTCATATTTTCAAAATTCCAATTTTATCTAAATCTATAATAACTCCTCTTTCACCAAAATAGCCAACTTCTGTGCAGCCCCACCTTCACCTCTGACACTGCGTAATTTATCCCGTATAGCCTCTAATTTCTCTGGATTTGCTAACAAATCTAAAACCATTTCTCCCACTTCTTCAGGTTGCAATTTACCTACTAATTCCGGGACAATTTCTGCTTGCGCCCAAATATTTGGCCAAGCAAATAAACCCTTACGTCTCAACACCCACCAATTAATTAATTTAGCAAAACCAGAACCTACTCCCGGTAAATTTGCCAATACTCCTGGTAAACCATCCCAAGAACGCATTGCATCTAATTGTTGAGTTGGTAATAGGACAATCATCGGTACAGCTAAAGCACCTAATTCTGCGGTATTTGCACCAACTGTAGTTAAACAAATAGAACATTGGGATAATAAATCATAAACTGGATTTTCTTGTTTTAATTCCACGATTAATCCAGTAGTAGTTGCAAGAAAATTACCAGATAAAGATGCACCTTGAAAACCAAACGCTTTTGTAAATGAATTAGTTTCAGGATTAGCAAAATTAGCTAAAGTTGGTAAATCTAAAGTTGGTGCGACGGGAATAAAAAACTTCGTTTTCGGGTTTTGACGATAAATATATTCAGCAATAGCTAACATTAAAGGTACACCTTGGGTTAATTTTGCAGATTTTGACCCCGGTAAAATTCCAATTAGTTCAACTTTAGATTGAGGATTTGCAACTTTAGGTGTGATTTCATTCTTTGCTGCTTCTAACATCAAATCACCAACAACAGTGAATTTATCAGCATATTTAGCAGAGACATTTTTCGCAACTTGAGCTTTCATAATGGCAAATTTATCTATAAAATTGTGCCAACGCGCTTCCCATTCCGCATAAACTAGAGTTTTATATCCTAATTTTTTACCAATAATCACCGGAAAAATTTGATCACCACCTAAAAATATGACTACACCTTGATTTCTCCATTCCCAATTTTGCGCGGTTTTTCCCCACAGTAAAAATTGCCAAAAATATTCAGGTGCTTGAACTCTATCAACCTCTGGATAACCCAGCGCTATATCAGTTTCTTTACCACTAGCATGGGGACAAGGTGACAATATTACAGAAATTCTCAGTTGAGAAACATCATGTCCTAATTCTTCCCTCAATGCTTTAACAACAGGACGTACCCAGGTTGTCACCTCCCCAGGTCCATTGGAAAGAATGAGAATATCTACGGGTGTAGTCATTTAATTATTACCTAATGAGTTATAAAATATGATTATACTGATCAATACCTTGTCCAAATTAAAAAAAGCCTTGATTTGTAGGTTGGGTTGAAGCATGAAACCCAACAAATGCGTTGGGTTGCGCTGTCGCTTAACCCAACCTACAGAAAATGGACAAGGTATTGACTGATATAATGAATTAAGGCAGCAAAATTGAATCTCTAAATTAGAATCTCAATTAGATATAGTGACAAGGTATCTAAAGTTTTGTGTCGTGGTTAATCAAATTCATAACAAAATCAAATAACAATGTATCATAGTAATTAGTAGCGTAAATGTGCAATGCTTCCCTTCCTGTTTTTAAAGGATACCAGGTAAGCTACGCCCTGATTTACTAATAGCAGAATGTGGCAGTTTTGACGGGTAAACTTAGTTGGGTAATACTGATGTCTAAGGAAAAAAAAGGTAATAAAGAAGTTAAAAAGCCTAAGAAAGATCCCAAGGACAAAAAAGAGAAAAAAGACCCAAACAGATATGATGGTTTAGGTAAGTAATAAAGAGCAAATTCATAAAAGTTTCTGGTAGGGTATAATAAGGGGTAGAAACAGCTAAATAATTTCTACCCATAACTATCCTTATCTTACTGTTTGTCTAAGTCTTCAATAAGTTGATCAACAAAATCCCTTAACCGTTGCGGCCAGTCAGGGACGGTTTTAATTTTCTCCCTTTGCCCTTTCCGACCTTTAAAACAAATTGGTTGAGCGTCT
>NZ_JADEWA010000615.1:0-2507 GCF_015207865.1 Dolichospermum sp. LEGE 00246 | reverse complement strand
ATTAGTAAAGCTAATAGAGATGGCGAAAAGTTCATTTGTGAACATTGTGGTCATATTGACCATGCTGATACTCAGGCTTCTCGGACAATTTTACGAAGAGCTAATTTAAAATTTGTCAGCAAAGACACTAAAAACCTACCGGGGGACTCTTTTGAAAGTTACGCTTGTCAGAGATGATTCTGCCAGTAATGGCAAACAGGATCAGGGCAAGAACCGTACATCTAAGGTAATACCTGAAAAGCGGATATTATTCGAGCAGTTAAATATTATCTATTGGGCTTTTCTGTTCCCTGTATCATCAAGTTATTCACATCCTGGTAAATCTAACGCAATTAATAACGCTTGCTCTAGATGTGCCATCACCACATCAGAAAGAATTCCTCTTAAACGCAAAAAGCGAGTTTTAGATAATACCCGCACCTGATCTGCCATAGCGATCGAGTCTTTCTTTAATCCACCATCTGGGGACAAAATCAAAACTTGAGTAGGGTAAACTCGCTTCCCATCTTGATAGGTGGTACAAGGTACTGCTAAAACTACAGGGCTGGATAGATTAATCACATCACGACTAACAATAATCACGGGACGAGTTCCTCCCTGCTCCGAGCCTTCAGTCATTTCTAGACGTGCATCATACACCTCACCCCTTCTCATCTTGGAGATTCCCCTAACTGCAACGCCTCCCACTGCGCCGTAGCAAATTCTACCTCTAGTTTTAATACCTCTGCCTGATAATCTGGATCATTAGCCATTTCCGCTAATGCGGCATCAATTTCAGACCGCTTCTGTAAGGCTAATTCTCTTCGTAAAGCTTGAGCGACAAAATCATTCCGACTCTTAGCCTTTCCCTCCAGAACTGCCTTGTCTGTGGCTTCTAGGAGTTCTCTAGGAATGGTTAAGGTCGTGCGAACGGTTTCTGTTTTCATAGAGCGTTCATTTTTTGATGACTGAAGTGATGTCTTATATCATATCGTTTTACGCATCATCCAAAATTAAAAATTCAATTGTTGGTGAAATTCTTGACTCTTGCCACCTACTTTTCCACTTTATCACCTAAAATAACCTCAATTGTGGCAATCTGAGAAGTATAACCCCTGGCAATCTGATATTTTAGCTACAGAAGATCTACCTGTTTAGATTATGCAAACTCTGCCGACTTTGGAAATTACCAACACTGAATCTAGTCAACCAGCCTTTGATACCACTATCAAACGCCGCAAAACCCGCCCTGTAAAAGTGGGAGATGTCACCATTGGGGGTGGATACCCGGTGGTGGTACAGTCTATGATTAATGAAGATACTCTGGATATTGATGGTTCTGTCGCGGGTATTCGTCGTCTTCATGAAATAGGCTGCGAAATTGTTCGTGTCACTGTTCCTAGTCTCGGACACGCTAAAGCACTGGCGGAAATTAAACAACAATTAATCAAAACTTACCGAGATGTGCCAATTGTTGCCGATGTCCATCACAATGGCATGAAAATCGCCTTGGAAGTCGCCAAACATATTGAAAAAGTGCGAATTAATCCGGGTTTATATGTATTTGAAAAACCTAATACCAATCGCACTGAATACACGAAGACTGAATTTGACGAAATTGGCGAAAAAATCCGCGAAACCTTAGCACCGCTGGTAGTTTCCTTGCGTGATCAAGGTAAGGCTATGCGAATCGGTGTAAATCATGGTTCTTTGGCGGAAAGAATGCTATTTACTTATGGTGATACTCCCGAAGGTATGGTGGAATCTGCCCTAGAATTTATTCGCATTTGTGAATCTTTGGATTTTCATAATGTGGTGATTTCCATGAAAGCTTCACGAGTGCCTGTCATGGTGGCTGCATATCGTCTCATGGCTAAACGCATGGATGATTTGGGTATGGATTATCCTTTGCACCTGGGGGTGACGGAAGCAGGTGATGGTGAATATGGCAGAATTAAATCTACAGCCGGTATTGCCACATTATTAGCTGATGGTATTGGTGATACAATCCGCGTGTCTTTAACAGAAGCACCAGAAAAGGAAATTCCTGTTTGTTACAGCATTCTGCAAGCTTTAGGTTTGCGGAAAACAATGGTTGAGTATGTCGCTTGTCCTTCCTGTGGACGGACTTTATTTAATTTGGAGGAAGTGCTGCACGTAGTTAGAGAGGCTACTAAACATTTAACAGGTTTGGATATTGCTGTAATGGGTTGTATTGTGAATGGACCAGGAGAAATGGCTGATGCTGACTATGGTTATGTTGGCAAAACTCCCGGTTATATTTCTTTATATCGTGGTCGGGAAGAAATTAAAAAAGTCCCAGAATCACAAGGTGTAAAGGAATTAATTAATCTCATTAAAACTGATGGACGTTGGGTAGAACCGTAATTTTTAAGACTTTTACAAAAAAGGTAATAGTTAGTAGTTAGTAGTTAGTAGTTAGTAGTTAGTAGTTAGTAGTTCGTCAAATTTATTTTGACGGGTAATGGAAAAAACTTCTCTTCTTCCCTCCCCCACCTCCCCTACCT
>NZ_JADEWA010000614.1:0-2525 GCF_015207865.1 Dolichospermum sp. LEGE 00246 | reverse complement strand
TTTAAAATATTTATTAATTCAGCAACTTTCCCTTGATCTTGTGAAATGTATTTATACCAAGAAACGAAATTTTCAGCTTTAGAACCTAGATATTTTGTTTCTGCACCACCACTCTTGATTAAAATAGGAACAATTTGTACAATAATTATTTTCTCTATACGTTTTGTAAACCAAAATAGTTTTTTGTTGTCATTTCTTGGTAATAAAGAGGATAATATAGATTGAGATGAAAGAAATGAATATTTTGATGCTTCTGAATAATCATCTCGAAAAAGTTGTACATCGCCATTTTCATATTTTAGTAAAGGATGTCCATTGAACCATAATCTTTCATAGGCAATAGAGACTTGATCTCGATTAGCTTCAACTACAAGTTCATATTTATAGTTACCATCATTACCATCTATTTCTAACTCGAAACGTTGAATTGGTGAAGTTTGCCAGCAAGTAAAATCAAAATAATCAAAAATAGACTCTAATTTTGATTCACCTAATATAAAATTTTGAATTTTCCGCAAGGCTTCAAAAACAGTTGATTTACCTGAACCATTACCACCAAGAAATAAGTTAATTGAGTTAACATTAAGCTCAAAATTCACCAAACAGCGAAAATTATCAATATAAATACGCTTTAACATAAAACTTTTCCTCCTAATCAAACACTATAATACAATGCCAATTACTATAATCACATAAATCAAATTAATCATATAAATCACAGTCCAGACCGCAATATAGTACAATTGTCCTATACAGACAAAACATAATACTCAGTCTAGTCAAGTGTAAGATAGAAAAACAATGATTGCCTACGGTACGCTATGCGAACAGTGCCATCATTGTTTTAACTAATTATGGTTGACTTTTCTCGTGAAGTGAAATTCACTGCGAGAAAAAGTATTAAAAATCAGGAGCAGACAATGAACAGTTGTATTTTGATGGCAGAAATTTACGATAATCCCCAACTGCGTCACACACCAGATGGGTTAGAAGTTACAGAAATGATCGTTCATGTAGCGGGAGCAAAACCAGATGATCCAACGCATCCTTTAAAAGTCGTAGGTTGGGGAAATTTAGCAAAAGAGATTCACCAAAGTTATCATCAGGGCGATCGCGTCATTATTGAAGGGCGCTTAGGCATGAATACAATTGATCGCCCCGAAGGATTTAAGGAAAAACGCGCAGAATTAACAGTCCAAAAGATTCACGCCATCGGACAAGGTGCTTATACCAGTTCACCAGCAGCAGCCACGAGAACCACACCAGCCTATGAAACCCCTGTAGCGCCACCAACCTACAGCCCTACTAATTCATCCGCCCCAATGCCCCAGGTAACAGCCCCTCAGCCGACATACCAACCCACCCCTGTGCAGTCTCCATCCCCTATAGGAGTTACGCCAGAACCCGATCCAGATGACATCCCGTTTTAGTCACCACCTTTGTAGAGGCGTTACATTGAACGTCTCTACATTCTTTTTTAACCTCCACTGACTTCACCCCATTCCCGAATTGCTGGAAATACCGATGAATAATCATCCTCTGGATAGGACATTTTCATAGTTGCGTGTAAGATTTGCCTTACACCCTCAATGCTGTTGAGATTCAAACCCAAGGATTTCGCTTCCGAGATAAATAAATCTATTTCCTTGATCAGTTGTTTTGTCGGCAAGTTGGCGTTATTGTAATTGCCATCTAACATCCGCCGCAAATTTTGATCAAAAGTGGGAGCATAAAGTTTACTTTCCCGCAGAACTTGCATAAACAAATCAACATCAATGCCTTGCAACTGGATATATGCCAGACTCAGAGCAAAGCTAGTTGTGAGAGAAGCAATCAGTTGATTGAGTGCCAAGGTGAGGTTAGAGGCAGAACCCACAGCGCCTATATATACAGGATTTTCTCCAAAATGTTGGAGTAACTTTAAATGCCGTTGATACTGTTCTTCCTCTCCACCGACCATGACAATTAATTTGCCAGTTTTAGCTTCGGGAATACTACCCAAGACAGGAGCTTCTATATATTCACCCCCAGCCGCAACTACTGTATCTCTGATTTCTTGGCTTTCTAAGGGATTAATCGTCCCCATTTGAATGATGCTGCGTCCTGATAAAGTATGCCAAGAAGTATCGGTCAGAAGTACATGATAAATAGCTGCGGCGTTAGAAAGCATTAGCACTATACAGTCAGCAGCGCGGATTGCTTCGCGGGGTTTGGTCACAATTTGCGCCCCTGCTGTCCGTAATGGTTCTAATTTTTCTGGGGTGCGATTATAGGCAATTAGCTCTATGTCGGCGGCTAATAACCTTTGAGCCATCGGTAGTCCCATCAATCCAGTTCCCAGAAATGCCACCTTCATGTTTTACGTTCCTTCGTCAGTGGTCAGTTGTTAGTTGTCAGTGGTCAGTTGTCAGTTGTCAGTTGTTAGTTGTCAGTTGTCAGTTGTCAGTTGTCAGTTGTCAGTTGTCAGTGGTAATTGGAAAGAATTTATTACCCAGTCCCCAGTCCCCAGTCCCCAGTCCCTGTCT
>NZ_JADEWA010000078.1:0-16045 GCF_015207865.1 Dolichospermum sp. LEGE 00246 | reverse complement strand
ATTTATAATATCCAGATCCCATATCCAGATCCCCGACTTCTTAAAGAAGTCGGGGATCTTTTTGTTCAATAAAGAGATAAATTCTTAATTAGCAAGTTTTGACCTATTTTCTATATATTTATTCCTAGCAACAAATACTTATTGGTGTACAGTAAGAGTTCAAGAAAACAAATTCTCTATTCCTTTTTTTCACAAATCACAATTATAAATATATGATTTACGATAACCGCACTGAAGTAAGAAGAGTTCTAATCATTACACTATTACTAAACATATTTGTGATGGGGTTAAAAGCCCTGGTAGGCTATTGGACAGGTTCTTTAAGCTTACTGGCTGATGCCTTACATAGTGTGACAGATAGTGCTAATAATGTCTTAGGATTAGTGGCTATTAAGTTTTCTTCACCGTTGCCAGATCGGGAGCATCCCTACGGACATAATAAGTTTGAAGCAGTGGGGGCTTTGGGTATTGCTGCATTTTTAGGAATAGCCTGTTTTGAAATTGTCCAAGGTGCAGTAGAAAGGATTCTCAAAGGTGGTGAACCTGTGAGAGTATCACCTCCAGAATTGTGGTTATTATTAATTGTTTTAGGAGTAAATATTTTTGTCGCTTTTTATGAACGGAATGTGGGAAAAAGGGTAGGTAGTTCGATTCTAATCGCTGATGCTACCCATACTATGAGCGATGTTTGGGTGACAATTTCGGTTATTGGTGGTTTGATTGGTGTGTGGCTGGGTTATCAATGGTTAGATGTGGTACTAGCTTTCCCGGTGGCTCTATTGGTATTTTGGAGTGGTTGGTCAGTCTTAACTGAAAATTTACCTTGGTTGGTGGATCAAATGGCGATCGCCCCAGAAACCATTCATGCGATCGCCGTTTCCGTCCCCGGTGTCCTCAACTGTCATGATATCGCTTCTCGTGGTGTCATTGGTCGTCAAGTTTTTATAGAAATGCACCTCATTGTAGATGCACCAGATGTAGAGACAGCCCACAACATCACGGAAGAAGTCGAAAAACAACTAGAACAACGTTTTCATCCTGTGAGGATTCTCATTCATGTTGAACCACCTGCATATCAGTCTGAGAGCATAACTTTTGAATCAGAACAAACATAAAGACAATAATTCAGGAGTCAGAATATTTTTTACATCAGGGATAGGGAGTAGGGATATAGCATTTCCTGATCATACTGAGTATATTATAGCATCGTCCTGGGAAGAATATTGTGGGTTTTATTTTTCCAACCTGACTGCATACCACTGTAAATATTTTCCTGGACCTAAATCTAAATTACAACTAGTATCCAGTAAATATTGTGCTTGTTGGCTGATTGAATTAAATTTTTGCAAATCCAGTGGTAAATCCTCCTGTGAGATTTGCGATAGGGTTGTTTCCAGCTTGAGTAGTAATTCAGCTACGGTGAGAAATTGTTCTGGTTGATTTGTCTCTAAAACAACAAAATCATCCTGTTGATACATTAATTGATTTGGCATTTTTGGTAATTGGTGATTGGTAATTGGTAATTGGTAATTGGTAATTGGTAATTGGTAATTGGTAATTGGTAATAATTTCTTATTCTGTTCCCTGTTCCCTGTCACCTGTCACCTGTCACCTGTCACCTGTTCCCTGTTCCCTGTTCCCTAATTCACGATGGATATACTGGCATTGTAAAATGAAACCATGCACCACCGTGGGGAGATGAATCTACCCAAATTTGACCGTAATGGGCGCGGATAATGCGTTGACATAAACAAAGACCAATTCCATATCCATCTGTGCCTCGATCGCGCTGGAGACGGAAAAGATTCTCAAAAATGCGATCGCGGTTTTCTTCGGGAATCCCTGGTCCTGTGTCACCAACACTAAATTGAACTTTTTGGGTAGTCCGATGTAATCCGGCTACAGTGATAATACCACCAATAGGTGTATATTTGATAGCGTTATCTAAAAGATTAACTAGGACTTGCCGAATGCGTTCAGGATCAGCATATACATAGGGTAAATCTTGGGGAATATCTGTTTCTACCGTTTGGGATTTAGCTGTGTAGCGATC
Organism: Dolichospermum sp. LEGE 00246; assembly: GCF_015207865.1. NCBI lineage: Bacteria > Bacillati > Cyanobacteriota > Cyanophyceae > Nostocales > Aphanizomenonaceae > Dolichospermum > Dolichospermum sp. LEGE 00246. Next base: position 13,992 of record NZ_JADEWA010000078.1, on the reverse strand, counting down.
GCTCAATTCCTCTAATACTTGTAAACACAATTCCCCCAATTGTAACTTTTGTGGTACGATTGGCAATTCTATATCCTCACCTCGCCCGACCTGTAACAAATCAGCAATCATCCGATCAATGATCCGTGTTTGTGTCCGGGCTTGTTTTAATAAATGTATAGCCAGTCCTGGTTTCAGGCGGAGAAATTCCCCCGTATCTGGATTGTAATTAGATTGAAGAGTTTCAATAGCGATCGCCGCCGCCGTCAGAGGATTGCGAAGATCATGGGCTAAAATGGCAATCACTCGGTCTTTAAACAGTAGCTGTTCTTGCAGTCTCTCTTTTTCCTGCTTCAGACGAAAAATTTCATCCCCTAGTTGAATTGCCTCCGCCGAAGTAGCAACAGAATGAATGGTAGACTTAGGCGCAATCACCTGACTCTTCTCATCCAAACATTCCTGGGAATCTTCCTGTAATTTCAAAAAAGTGGTGACAGCGGTTTGCCAACGCGGCCAGCAAATTTTTAATTGCGGAATAATATTAGTACCAGCAATAGTTTGTTGAGGTTCGGGATGAATTTTAACCAAAGCAGGAGTTGCTACTAACTTAAAATGTTCCGCTAAATAGGGTTGTTCGCCAACATCAATAATTTGTAGTTCAAAACTATACCCAGCCTCTAATTCTTTTAAGTAAGCACGAATTCGCTGTACTTGTTGACGGGACTGAGGTCGCCCATCAATAAACAGCAGTAGTTGGAGTGGAGCCTCAGAATAAATAGGCTGATCCTGGGAAACTTGCATGACATCTTGTTTCAGCACTGGTAACAACCTGGGGACGCTTTACAGACGGTGAAATGAACTGACGTTGCTTAATGGCCGTTGTTTTTCTAATTTAATATCTATTTTAGATTCTTCCTACTGCAATCCGATCTATATTTTTGGGTGGAAGCGGATTTTTTTCGGAATTTTGCTGCCATTTGCTCTTACTTCTACAGCTACTAGGCTTCTAGTCAGGAATTGTTGAACCTATCGTCACCTCCTTTAGCAATTATTTACAGAACCCAAAAAATAGCCCTAGTAGAAGTTAAGAGTCCCTTAATGTAGGCCTTTGCCATGTATTCTGTAACTCATTCAAGTGCATACCAACCTATAGCTAATTATGTAACACCGATGCAACTTGCGATCGCTTCCCCAATAGAAGCATTAAATCATCCCTAAGCCGTCCATCAATTCCTGTAAACAGCCGAAGAGTTGCCTTATTCCCAGCTTACCACTTCAAACCATTGGCGAAAACTTTCTATCAATTCCTCAAAACCTATAACCGCCACTATTGGCGTTACCAATCAATATTCTATTAACCAAGAAAGGTATAAATTTAGACTATAGCATAACTTACGCAACTTACACATTGGTAGGGGCGTAGGGCCTGCGCCCTCAATTCGATTGTATCAAGCGCGACAACTGCTATATACGTCCTTGAAAATAAAAACGATATAAATTACAAAGACATTGCACATCATTTCCTTTAAATTCAATTAAACCCAAACTGCGTAATTTTAAAGCTTGAGTAGAATCTATTCTCATAGGAAGATCACTATTAATTATAGATGTGTAAAGGTTTAAGCTAAAAACGCATCTCTTCTTCCAGTGAGAGAAAAAATAAACCAAAAACAGTCGGTTTTAACCGACTTTAACTTTAAGACAGGGAATTTACTCCCTGGCTGACTACCCAACCTCAAAAATGCTACTGTAGAAGGTGAAAATCAATTTGTGATTTCTTTGTGTTTTCCCGTAACTACCCCGCTGTATTCCTGAGTTTTGCTGTTTTACTATCCTTAACAGCCTGTGTTAACAGTCAATCTGCTAAAAACCTAGAACAATCATTAGCGGCTGACCCTCAGTTGCAAAATAATCCTGTTCCCTTTGGCAAACCTCAGAGTCAGCAAACAACACCAAACCCCAACACATCAACAATTAAATTACCGGCTGATTTTCCCCCAGATATCCCCATTTATCCCAACGCCAAACTAGAGGAAATTACACCAGCCAATTCTGAAAATAAAATATCAATTCGGTGGCAAAGTGCAGATCCTAGTAATTTAATTACCAGCTTTTACCGCCAGCAATTTCAGGCTAAAAACTGGCAAATTGTCCAACAGCCTCAAGATGATGTAGATGGGACTTTTTCCGCCAAACGCAATGATTTACTCATCAATGTCACAATTAAACCACAAACTGTTACTAAAGCTGAACCCAATCAACCGCAAACAGCCACTAAATTATTAATTGAATATTCATCTAATTCTCAAGTTACAGCTACTAAACCAGTTACCCCTTCAGATAATCCAGAATTTATCGGTCCAGTATTACCCAAAACTGATAATACTAACGTAGTCACCCAACCAACCCTACAGCCAACCACCCAACCGGAAACCTTAACAACTCAGGAATTTACTGATATTCAAAAAGCACCCCCAGAATGGCGCTCTCATATTCAAGATTTAGCTACATTAGGTGTTTTATCTATCGAACCAAAAACCAACGAATTTCTCCCTGATAAAATTATCACCCGTCGGGAATATGCCCGCTGGTTAGTTGCAGCTAATAATGCCATGTATGCGAATAATCCAGCCAAACAAATTCGGTTAGCATCCTCCAGCACTCAACCAGCTTTTAGGGATATATTAACCAAAGATCCCGATTTTCCAGTCATTCAAGGATTAGCCGAAGCTGGTTTAATTCCCAGTGCTTTATCTGGAGATGCCACAGCCGTTTTATTTCGTCCTGATGCACCCTTGACACGAGAACAATTAATCCTCTGGAAAGTTCCTTTAGATACTCGCCAAGCCTTACCCGCTGCTAATTTAGAAGCCGTTAAACAAACTTGGGGTTTTCAAGATGCAGGTAGTATTGAACCGAAAGCATTAAAAGCAATTTTGGCTGATTTCCAAAACGCCGAACAATCAAATATTCGCCGAGTTTTTGGCTACACAACCCTATTTCAACCCAAAAAACCTGTAACTCGTGCTGAAGCCAGTTCAGCTTTATGGTATTTCGGTACTCAAGGTGAGGGAATATCTGCAACGGAAGCTTTAAAGCTGAAAAGGTGAGTTTTATTTGATTTTGAGTAAACATCTGACAGGCACAATAGCCTGTCATTTTTTACCGATTTCTAATTCTTGACTTTACTTTTACGGTGTAGGTATAGGTGTAGCTGTAGCCGTTGGTGTAGGTGTAGCTGTAGCCGTTGGTTTAACTGTTGGTTTAACTGTTGGTTTAGCCGTTGGTTTAATTGTTGGTTTAACTGTTGGTTTAACTGTTGGTGTAACTGTTGGTTTAGCTGTTGGTGTAACTGTTGGTTCGGGTTTAGTTACTGGTTTGGTAATGATAGTTTTAACTTCTTCATTTATTTTTTGACGAAGTTGTAAATCAGCAATCCCAGTTTCTGAGAGTTGATGTTTTTTCTGGTATTCCTTTACCAACTCTTCTAACTGGGGACTGTAGAATTGATCACGAGGAAGTAGAGTTTTTGGTTTAAGTACAGTATTCAAATTAGCTTGCAAAATTTGCACAATCATAGCAGCTTGATCTTGGGTTTGGGGACCTGCTTTCCCATCCACCTTTAACTTGTAGCCTGTTTGAAATTCAGTGATAGCCTTTTTAGTTTCCTCATCAGTCAGAGGATCTTTTGTAACCTTAACGTTATAACCCAATCCACGTAATACTGATCGGAATTCATCGGGCTTATAGTTGCGCTGACGAGCGGCAAAAGTCATATCTGAGGACACAACACTTGCTGCCACAATACAGGTTAAAGCTATAGTTACTCTAGACTTGTTTAAACCACACCACATCATAAAAACTCCTTGGGATTAAATCCTTGATACTAAGACACTAGCAGGTAATTCTGAAGTTTTTTTAACCTATGGCTTAACAATTAGTTATTAATTCTGATTAATTCGACTCTAATTGATTATTAATGAATATAACAAAAATTAGTTTTCGCCATCTGCCTAATATCTCCGAATTGATAAAAATACGCACTATTACTGATATATGCAGATACGCCAAGGTATTAATGATATTAATTGCATCACTAAATAAGTATGCACTGAAGGGTAATAATTTCGGGTGTTGCTGAGTAAAAGTATGATTTTATTATGCCTACGGCACGCTGCGCGAACACGCAGAGGCGCAGAGAGTAAGAGTTTGAGAAATGGAATTTTCGACTTTCATCCCCCAATTCACCAAGGCCTAATAAGTAATTGGACAAAAATATTTACAGTCATTGCGAGCGAAGGGAAGCAATCACAACCCTTGGAATTGCTTCGTTTCATATGGCTAACGCAACGCAACGCAACGCTTACGCGGTGACATTGTGTAATTAATTCTGTCTTACTACTTGGTAGAAGACTCCTAACTCCTGATTTCTGCTATAACATTCATGACACTGGTTTTCAACCTGATGCTACTGTATTTCGTAAACCTGCAATTTACTATAACTAGAAATCATGAGCAAATTAAAAATTTCCCAACACAAAAACCTATGGTTTGAAAGAATAATGGCAATTACAGCCACTGTCAATTTAGGATTAGTTTTCTTTGATTTAAGTTATGTACCTTGGAGAGATTTTTACTTCCGTCAAATTCCTGTAATAACTCGATTATACGATCCAATCAAAGGTATCGAACCTCATCGTGAGACAAAACAATATCTAGAGGCAGTAGATGGATTAGAAAAACAGGTAATTCAAACAGGGTTAAACTCTCCTCAAGTCAAAACAAAGTTGGAGGAACTTCACTTTCTTAGCAAAGAGATGATTGATAGTAATCCTTTTGCGGGTGCAGGTAAGAGTGGAACGCTGGAAAAAATCAAAAACCGGATGCGGGAACACATCGGACAAAAATCTGCAAAAGGTGCATTTAATACTTTTTGGAGTCAGGAGTATTTATCTAAACATGGTTGGAATCAGGAAATAGCTTTTTTTAACCAAAAAATTCGCCCTGGAATTGCTAAAAACTATTATCGAAAAATTGGTGATAATGGGGAATTTTTAGATAAATTCTGGATAATTGATTTACCATTTGTAGTTCTATTTGCCACAGAATTACTAGGACGTACTTTCTTAATAAAACGTAGATATAGCCATTTAAGTTGGTTGGAAGCAATTCTTTGGCGTTGGTATGATATATTCTTAATAATACCCATTTGGCGATATTTACGAATCATCCCAGTTACCATCAGACTTGATCAAGCAAAGTTAATTAATTTTTATGTAGTTAGACGGCAAATTCATCAAGGTATTCTTGCTAATTTTGCCGAAGAAATTACAGAAATTGTCGTAGTTCAAGTAATTAACCAGGTTCAAGGTTCAATTAAACGAGGTGAAATTACCCGTTGGCTACTAGAATCAGATCATCTGCGTTCTTATATAGATATTAATAATATCAACGAAGTCGAAGCAATTACTGGATTGTTAATTAAAACTCTGGTTAATCAGGTGTTACCTAAAATTCAACCAGAAGTAAATGCAATTTTGTGCCATAGCATCGCCATTGCTTGTCAACAATTACCAGGATATAGTAATATCCTCCTGTTACCAGGATTAGGTAAAGCTCAAACACAAATTAGTGAACAACTAGCCACGCAAATCACTAATAATATCTATGCTGCTTTATCTAGTACCATCAAAGATCCTGTCGCGGCAAAACTTTCTACTCAGCTAATAGAAAAATTCACAGCTTCATTTAGTTCAGAAATACAGCAAAAACAAGTTTTAGTGGAAATTCAAAGTTTACTAAATGACTTTTTAGAAGAAGTTAAAATTAACTATATTCAACGTCTATCTCAAGAAGATATAGATAAAATTTTGGAAGAAACTAGAAAAATGCGGACGGAGTCATCCAGTAGTTTATCTATTCGCAAATAAAAAATGGCTCTACCATTCCCTTTATGTAAAACAATATTTATTGTAGGTTGGGTTGACGCAAGGAAACCCAACAACTCTTACTATCTTACCGCCAATGTTGGGTTTCACTTCGTTCAACCCAACCTACAAAAATTAAATTAATATTCTTTTCCATAAGGGGAGCGGTAGAATCTAAAAAATTAGCCAATAGATAGATGAAAATTAGGAGGATTTTTTGTCAGGATGGGATTTATAGGAGTCCTATAGTTATACTTGTGATTCATTAAAACCATGAATAAAATCATAAATACCGATATTAATCAGATTGATATCAGGTTACTTCTAGAAGAGATAAATCCCGGACAAGCAGAAACTTTATGCGGTGGTTATTGTCAATCATCACAGGATGATCAAGATACGTACATGAATGATATTGCTGAGATTATCAATAATGCCAAAAAACAAGTTGAAGGTGTAGATAATAAACGCAGTAATCAGAAGATTAATACCATAAGTAATTCCAAAAAAACCTACCTAAATGGGGTAGAAATACCCCGTAAGGGAAAAACCGCAGCTATATCCTTGTGAAATCCAAGTTAACCTGAGTTCGGTGTTAGGAGTTCGGAGTTATGATTTTTTCAACGAGATCATAAGGGTTTGAGACTCATACTTGGGGCGAGTTTTCCACAAATTATCTTATGTCGAACTCAGGTCAAGTTAGCTAAATCATTAACTTTCTGAAGAATGAATAAACTTTCATCTCCTCCACGACCAATTCTTAAAGTTTCATCTAAGTAGGTAATATCAAGAGTCGCAATTATCCCTTGAGGATTATTAGCTGCTACAACTTTAAATGGATTTAATTTAGGGGTGTTAATACCTACTATTTTTTCAATGGCTAAGTAACGTTTATCAAAATTAACATTGATGCGTTTATCTGCTAAACCTGATGGATCTATAGCAGGTTGAAAACTAGCTGTTACTTTCACATATCCTGATATGATTTTCAGAGGATGTTGCACTTGCGCTATATTAAAAAATAGTTTATCGGCAATATTAATTACTTGATAAACTTTACCTATTTGTAATCCCAATGGTAGAGAGTCTAAAGAACGGATTTCTCTGGCTGTGGAATATTGTAATTGCCAAACACCTTCTAATAAAGCTGTAGCATGAATGAGAGGTTGAGGGTGAGGATTGAGACTTTCTAATTCGGCTGTTAATTGTTCAATTTCTGCGACTAAAGTTTGATCAAGCTTTAAATTAGTAATAGGAGAACCATCACTTTTAGCTTGATTTCTCTTGATTGTTGCTTGTAATTTCTCTTTCAAAATTTGATTATTCATAAGATTAATTTTTTTGATATGTAGTTAGAAAGACCCCAACCCCCTCCCCTGACAGGTGTAGGTTTTTTACATTCTGGTGAGGGCAAGACTTGGGCGACAAGGTGGACAAGATGACAAGGGAGGAAAACCCTACAGGATTATGTTTTTTGGCAACAATAACACACCGTTAAAAGACTATTGTGCGGATAAAATCTTCCTTGTCTACGTTCCCTCCAAGTCTTCCCAGTCTTGCCTTCACAGACAATATTAAAAACCTACCCTTGTGAGAACCCCCTCCCCGCAAGCGAGGAGGGGACTATGATGTATTTTTTCAAGTAAATAACCTGGCAGTTGATGACAACTACCAGGCTTTTGATTAATCAAAAATTATGTTATGGAAAAATTAAAGAATACCCCAGAAGTGGAGAAAGCCTTTACCAGAAAATAGTTCAATCAAAGCTGCTGCTGAAAACCCAATCATTGCTAAACGGCCATTCCAGATTTCTGCTTCAGATGTAAAACCCCAGCGCCAACCGTTGCGATCTGTAGCTACAGGTGTGTTAGCTGCTTTTGTTGCGTTACCCATGATCAGCACTCCAATTAGGATTTACTAAGTTTTATTGACTTATGTAAATAAATATAACATTTTTTTGCAAAAAAAACAATATTTATTTATATTTTTTTTTGCAACTATGTGTGCATCAGTTGCAAGCATCAGGATTTTTTAACATCGTGAAATCAGCAATGGTGGTCGATGAGGAATGAACACTTTCTTGGTGTTTTCTCAAATATTTTGATATAATCTTAACCAGTAGGTGTAACTCAATTAAATGCTGAAAAGCAGCCTATCGAAAAAGTTCAAAATTATCTCCAAAAGTCCCTAGGGCATAGGGCTTTAAAGCTCACTTAATGTCCTCCTAGAGGAGTCACTGAGAATCCCACACCCATCTATTCGCGCAAGCGTGCCGCAAGGCATAAGGGAGTGTGTGGAGTATGTCACACAACGTGATCTGGTTCTAAGGCGCAGGGATAAGCTGAGTCGCCTGTTTCTACCTGAATAGTAGAGTGTTTGATCCCAAAATGGTGTTCGAGTTCCTGGGAAACTTCCCATAAGAAAGCATCACCAGGATAACCTTCTGACATGACTAAATGAACTGTGAGTGCGGTTTCCGTTGTACTCATAGCCCAGATATGAAGATCGTGGATTTTCGACACTCCAGGACATTCAATTAAGTAATTTTTCACGGCACGGGGTTCAATTCCTGCTGGTACGCCATCAAGTGCTAAATTTATAGAGTCTCTGAGTAAATGCCACGTGCCGACTACGACGACTCCCACAAGCACTAAGCTAAATAAGGGGTCAAGCCATAGCCAATGGGTGAATAAAATCACAATTCCGGCTACCACAACTCCCAATGATACCAGGGCATCAGCAGCCATGTGTAAAAATGCGCCCCGAATGTTTAAGTCGCTTTTACGTCCTGACATAAACATAATTGCAGTAGCGGTATTAATGATAATACCAACTAGGGCAACACCAATAATTGTTCCTCCTGATACTGGTGCGGAATCATGAAAACGACGAATGGCTTCCCAAGCGATCGCCCCCATAGATAAAAGTAAAACTACGGCATTGGCTAAAGCTGCTAGAATTGATGAGGCACGCAATCCATAGGTATAGCGGTGGCTGGGAGGACGACGGGCAAGGGAACTTGCACCCCACGCCAGGAGAAGTCCCAATACATCACTCAGGTTATGACCCGCATCAGCAAACAAAGCTAAGGAATGTGCTAGGTAGCCATAGGTGGCTTCAACGATGACAAATCCTATATTCAATGCAGTGCCAATAGCAAAAGCCCGACTAAATGTTGCTGGGGTGTGATTGTGATTATGGTGTCCATGTTCGTGATGATGATGGTGGTCATGTGTCATGGTGGTGTGGGTGTAAAGGATGGATGTTTTTTCACGCAGAGACGCAAAGGCGCAGAGAGTAAGAGTTTGAGAGATGGAATTTTTGACTTTCTTACCTCAATTCTCCAACGCCGAAAATTCTATGTTAATTCTGATTTTTGAGTTAATATTCAGGGATGTTCATCTTTGCAAATACCTTTTTCTTCTTTTTCCTGACTCCTATAGCCAACCTCGCAGGCTATAAATAAAAGTACCAATATATTCTTTTAATGCACTTGTGAATTGGTCTAAATTATCGGCATCAGGTAATAAATTGAGAATTGCGGCTTTAGGGGTGTTGGTAAGTTCTTGAAGTTCACTTTGACTAACTAGAAAATCTGTGGGTGTGGGAATGACATTCATGCCTTGACGTTGAAAAATTTTCAAGGATCGGGGTGTATGTATCGCCGAGGTGATTAATAATACTTTTTTTATTTGACGAGCTTCGAGGATTTTCCGAACATTGACAGCGTTCTCATGGGTATTGAGGGAATCGGGTTCTTGAATAATTGCTTCAGCCGGAACACCAATAGATGTGAGAATAGTTGCCATATCTGCTGATTCTGGAGAACCACTACCGCGCCAATCAATGCGACCGCCACTGAGGATAATTATAGGGGCTTTTTTCTGAAAATAGAGTTGGGCTGCATAAATTACGCGATCGCCTGCTTCGTTTAAATCTGCCATTACCCTGGGCCAAGTTGGTGATCTGGTTGCACCTCCTAAGACGACAATGGCTTCAGCGTTGGGGATTTGCGGGGCGGGGATGTTTTGCCATTCTAAGCTGCGGACTAAGGATTTGGCGACCCAGGCATTGCTACAAACTAGCAACAAAGCTAAGGATAAGGAAATGGCGATAGTCGCAATGCGGGGATGTTTTCGTAAGGTGATCAAAGCCACTATTAAACTTACACTAGCCAATCCTAACGGGTAAAAAAATAGGGGAATGATTTTAGATAAATATAAAAACATAATTGTTTTATCTAAATAGGGATTGTGGAAAAAGTTATCTGTGATAGCGCAGCGTGACGTAAGTCATGGGCTAGGAGTCAGGAGTCAGGAAGAATAACCTGAAACCCTTGTAGGGACAATTCATGAATTGTCTCTACGATAATTTTCACCAGATGTCTAATAATCTAACAGTATGGGTTTTGGGAATATCAGGATTTCTTAAAATTTAGGGGCAACTTCCTTCTGGTTGCTTTCATCTACACAAAAACAATCACAAGGCTGTCGCCCCTAGATATTATGAGAAAAGTTAATATTTCTCAACTTACAGCAAATGGCAGATTAATGAGGTACAGAATCTAAATTCAAAGTCAGACACCAAGCTAGTTTTACGCCCGACTCCTTCTACATTATTCCGCAGTTACCAATTCAGTGCTACCTTTTGTCCGTTTTCGGGTCATGGCATTATAAACCATGATGCCGATGGCTTTAATCAAATTACCTTCCAACTCTTGGAACATTTTCATGTTCACACCAAAAGCGGCATTTGCTTCTTCGGTAATGCGATCGCCTGTAGAATCATCAATAGGCATAGCATCTAAATTGGCTCGATACTTAGCCTTGAATGCCTTTTCATCGGTAATATCTGCAAACTCATAAAAAGCAGTTCCTTCACCTTCACCCAGCTTCATTGCGGTTTGGGCAATACCTTTGAGGATTTGTCCCCCTGATAAATCACCTAGATAACGGGTATAGGAATGAGCAATTAATAATTCTGGTTCAGTCGCCGAAATTTCCCGAATCCGGTTTACATAAGCCGCACCCGCAGCAGATAATTTGATTTGCTCTCGCCAGTTGTAACCATAGTAGTAATGAAGGTCTTGCTCTAAGGTATGCTTGCGGTTCAGTTCAGGAAAGTAAATTTTGCTTAAAATTGGGTGATGCTTGTGTTTTTCCATTTCCTCTTCCATAGCCGAGTAAATGAAGTAAAAGTTAGCAACCAACTTGCGGTAGGAGTTTTTTTCCACAACTCCCTTTAAAAAACACTTGACAAAACCCACGTTTTCTGCCATAGTGTGTGCTTTCTTTGTTCCTACACGTAATTTGCTTGCTAAATTGCTGCTCATATTAAAATTCTCAACTGTAAAAAAATTAACTGTGGGAGTTTTTTGTCCACAATGATTAAAAAACCCCATTAAAACGTAAGATTAAAACTATTTGATGAGAATTTATATTAAAAATCATTAAGCAATGAGTTCCTTTGGCGTTTTATTAGCGTCAAGGATAATGGAAGAAAGTGCTATTCTCCTGTGTGATTGTGTGGAGTTTTTAAATTTATGGTTTCATCAATGGCTCGAAATCAAGGCTGTATTTCTGAAGTTGAGAATAGTGGGGTGTTTAATTCTATACCACTGCCAACTAATGCTTTATTTGGTACAGATGGCATTCGTGGCAAGGTGGGAGACTTACTGAATGCGCCTTTGGCTTTACAAGTGGGTTTTTGGGCGGGGGTTGTCCTCCATAATTATGCCACTGTTCCCGGTCCAATTATTCTGGGACAAGATTCCAGAAATTCCAGTGATATGTTAGCAATGGCTTTGAGCGCCGGGTTAACTGCTGCTGGTTTGGAAGTGTGGTATTTAGGATTATGTCCTACACCTTGTGTAGCCTATTTGTCCAGCATCACCAATGCCATTGGGGGAATCATGATTTCCGCCAGCCACAATCCTCCTGAAGACAACGGAATTAAAATCTTTGATTCCCAGGGTGGTAAGTTATCTAAAGCCCTACAAGGCGAAATTGAGGCGGGATTACGAGGTCAATTATCCCCCGATTTGAGAATAAATAATTGCGGTAGACATTATTCCCGACCTGAGTTAATCAAAACATATAGCCAGTCTATCCAAACACCTTTAGCATCTGGACTGACTCTCGAAGGCATGAAGATTGTTTTAGATTTAGCTTGGGGTGCGGCTGTGGGTTTAGCACCTGGGGTATTTAGGTCAATGGGTGCGGAGGTCATTTGTTTACATGATCAGGCAGATGGCGATCGCATTAATGTCAATTGCGGTTCTACACATTTAGACATTCTCCAAGCCGCAGTCATAGAACATCAAGCCGATATGGGTTTTGCTTTTGATGGCGATGCAGATCGGGTTTTAGCTGTGGATAATACGGGCAGATCCGTTAATGGTGATTACATTCTTTACCTTTGGGGTCGCCATTTACAACAAAAACAACAACTCCCAGATAATCTGATAGTTTCTACCGTTATGGCTAATTTAGGCTTTGAACGGGCTTGGGAACAAATAGGTGGTAAATTAATTCGTACCGCTGTCGGTGATCAATATGTGCAAGCGGAAATGCAGAAAACTGGGGGAATGTTGGGCGGAGAACAGTCAGGACATATCCTGTGTAGTCATTATGCTATGACTGGAGATGGCTTATTAACAGCTTTGCATATTGCAGCGGTGGTGAAAGAGGCTAATCTCTCCTTGGGAGAAATGGTAGATCAAAGTTTCCAAACCTATCCGCAAATCTTACGGAATGTGCGAGTATTAGATCGGGAACGACGGTTAGGATGGGAAAGTTGTCAACCTGTCCAACAAGCGATCGCTATTGCCGAAGTAGCAATGGGTGATCATGGTAGAATCCTAGTTCGGGCTTCGGGAACAGAACCCGTAATTAGAGTCATGGTAGAAGCCGCAAATGCTGAACTTGTCCACCATTGGACAAATGAATTAGTTGCAAAAGTTGAAGAACACCTGGCTTAAACTTAAAATTTTGTTGCAAACCGCGACAGCCCGATGGGGTAATCGGTCTTTTGTGTCATACTGTCACGGTAGAATATAGATGTTTTCTTAAAATACAGGGAATCTTACATGACTCTTCGTCTTGGTGATACAGTACCTAACTTTACTCAAGCCTCTACTCATGGGGAAATTGACTTTTACACCTGGGCTGGTGATAGCTGGGTGGTACTATTTTCTCATCCTGCTGACTTTACACCAGTTTGCACCACCGAACTAGGAACTGTTGCCAAACTAAAACCAGAATTTGATAAACGCAATGTGAAAGCGATCGCTCTCAGCGTTGATGATGTAGAATCTCACAAGGGCTGGGTGGGTGATATTGAAGAAACCCAAAGCACCACCCTCAATTACCCAATTTTGGCAGATCCAGATCGTAAGGTTTCTGAACTTTATGATATGATTCACCCCAACGCAGCGGCTACTGTCACTGTGCGTTCGGTTTTCGTAATTGACAACAATAAAAAACTCCGTCTGACTTTCACCTATCCTCCCAGCACTGGACGCAACTTTGATGAAATTTTGCGCGTCATTGATTCTCTGCAATTAACTGATAATTACAGTGTTGCTACTCCCGCAGACTGGAAAGATGGTGAAGATGTGGTGATTGTCCCATCTTTGAAAGATCCTGAAGTCCTCAAAGCCAAGTTTCCTAAAGGTTATCAAGAAATTAAACCTTATTTGCGGATGACTCCTCAACCTAACAAGTAGGTTTTCATAACAGTAAATATTTCCTTGTCGGGTGGGTTAGCAAAAATGTAACCCACCATTACTTTTTTGGTCTTACACTCTCGTTGCATTACTTATTTTTTGTTGAAGAGAGGTAATAATTTCAGAAGTTAATTCTGCTTCTGGTTGTGCTACTTCACGTTCAGCTAAAACTGATTTAATTTGACTTTCGGAAGCTTTTCCTAAACCTTGTAACAGTCTTTTAAAGTTTTGATTACTAGCTGTGTTAGTTGTCATAATTTGATATTTGGTTATTTGAAAACTTGATTGCTAATCTATTTATCAGATTAAGTAACTCTAATTCATTTTTTATGTTCTCTTTGCATTCACTTTCATCTATAT
>NZ_JADEWA010000613.1:0-2469 GCF_015207865.1 Dolichospermum sp. LEGE 00246 | reverse complement strand
TCTAGGTCGTCGGCAGCGTCAGGTGTGTATAAGAGACTTCCCCACCTCCTCCCTCCGCGCCTCCGCGCCTCTGCGAGAGACATCCGAAATATCAAAAGTCACAGTTACACTAGCTTCCAGCGCCGAACGCCCCTTATGTTTTTGGGCATTATTCACCAAATCCGGTAAACGTTCCGCCCGCATACCCTTAGAACTAGCCAGTCCCAAACAAAACAACAAAGCATCTAGAATATTTGACTTCCCAGAACCATTAGGACCAGATATGACGGTACACCCCGGTAACAAAGGGACAGCAGTAGTCCCACCGAAGGATTTAAAATTGGTAAGTTCAACGCGCTTGACATATACCATGAGGCACTGGTTAACTGTAAACTGGGTTAAATAACTAAGTGTACCAATTATTTATCATTTCGTGACCAAGAAAGAAGGGAAATTTGGTAACTAAATGTATGGCAACAATATATTTTAAACGAACCACAGAGACACAGAGGACACAGAGGGAAATACAAGGGGGTTGTTTACATCTGGTTTAAAATTGCTATATGTTAAGTTGCTCATAGATGTATTTATGGAAATTCAAACGCCAGATTGGGTTAAACACGCGGTTTTCTATCAAATCTTTCCTGATAGATTTGCTAGAAGTCAGCATTCCCGTCACAGCTTCTTAATTGACACTCCCCGCTCTAAAGAGACGGGGATTCTTAAGATTTTACAATCCTAATATCCTGTTCACACAGGTTCCCAGACTCAGTACGTTTGCACAAAAGTGCGTGCTGATACCGCTAGTTGCTCTACTTGGGGAAACCCCAAGACCGCACTGGCTCATCTTCTGGGCGTTTAGCTGTTAAACAGCAAGTTTCGCGGAGTCCCCACGTACTATTTTGAAACCTCTATCTCTGATAGTTTTTGCAGCACCAATATCGGCGTGTTCGTGATATCCGCATTCCGTACAAATGAATTTCTCACCATCACGGTTTGACTTATCAGTATGCCCACAATTTCTGCATTCTTGACTGGAGTATTTAGGATTAATTTTAATTACAACTTTTCCTTGCTTCACAGCGAGATACTCAATTTTTAAAATCAAATCACTCCAACTTGCATCAGAAATAGAACGGTTTAATCCTTTTTTTTTAGACTGGCCATTCTTTAAAAATCTCCCTGTTTTTTCATCGGTTTTAACTTTGCAACGCCTCAACATACCGGAGATGTTTAAATCTTCTAAGGCAATAGCATCAACCTTTCTAGAAACTATTGTATTAGCAACACTCCATTGATAAGCAGTTCGTTTATCTGTAATCTTTTTGTGAAACCGTCCTACTTTATTAGCTGCTTTTTTACGATTGTTACTACCCTTGACTTTACGATTAACCCGTCGCTGTCTAATTTTTAAAGTGCGTCTAGCTTTTTTATTGGTTGAGAATTTAGGATTATCAATTTGATATCTGTCGGAGAAATGGACAAGTTTAGTTATTCCTAAGTCACAACCAAGAATAGAATTAACTTCGTTTAGCGGTTTTTTTACATAGTCTGGTATGGTTTTATCTTCAATCCTAATCGAGATATACCAGCCATCTTGCCGCTTTCTTAATGTAGCAGCTTTGATAGTAAAACCTGTTGGTATTAAGCGAGAATTGAAAAACCGCATCCATCCCAACTTGGGGAGATAGATTTTATTACCTTGAACTTTTACGCCCATCTGGTAAGTAAAAGAGGTAAAATTACTACGGTTTTTAAAATTAGGAAACCCTCTCCCTTCAAAAAAGTTTTTGTAGGCAGTGTCAAGGCGTTTGACGTTTTGCTGTAGAACTGTAGAATCAATTTCAGCAAACCAAGGTCTAGCTTTCTTTAGATATGGTAATGCCGTTATTTGAATATCACCAGCACTGCGTCGAGGGTTTTTGAGGTTGCCATTCTTGTCGGTTTTAGCATCCTTCCACGGCTCTCCACTTGCACCATTTTTACTGACAAAACAAGTTAATGGACAAGCTTCTGCTTTAGTCCTAATGTCGCAGTAGTCACCTTGGATAAATTGCTGGTTGTATTGAGCTATTCTGTCAGCCAAGCTCCAATTGTAAGTAGACCGGAGCATATCTAGCCAACTATCCATTTTATTGGACTGTCTAATATTAGGACGTAGCTTATATACATAATTTGTTAGCAAATATAAATCCCTCCCGTTGTTGTTTCTTTTTTTGATTAAACAATAGCTATATACAAATAGCAAGTAAATACTTTAAGGTTATGGCTAAGTTTTCTCCAGATGAGTACAGGCACGAAAGCAACGCAGTTTCACTGCTAAATTATCACTTTGTCTTCATTCCTAAGCGGCGGAAAAAAGTCCTGGTAGGTGCTATTGCACCAGAGGTTACAGCGAATTATTTGCGAGTTGGTTATAGAGAATAGGTGGAAAATTATTGCTATGGAGATTATGCCGGATCATGTCCATCTGTTTTTAAATGTGTTGCC
>NZ_JADEWA010000612.1:0-2554 GCF_015207865.1 Dolichospermum sp. LEGE 00246 | reverse complement strand
CTAAAATTCGGATGCGGACATTTTTGAATTTTCAATCTTTAATCCAAAATTTAAAATCTAAAATTCGGATATTGGTTTTGGATGATGAAATAAAAATCCAAAATCGCCAACATTTAAAATTTTATGGCTGAAGAACTAAGTTTTCAGGGTGACGGTAGTAATCGTTTACCACCTCAAAACATCGAAGCAGAAGAAGCGATTTTAGGGGGTATTCTCCTAGATCCAGAGGCAATTGGTCGAGTGAGCGATCGCCTAGTTCCCGAAGCATTTTATCTTAGCGCCCATACAACCATCTATCAAGCCGCCCTCCGTCTCCATACCCAGCAAAAACCCACAGACCTACTTTCCATCACCAGTTGGTTAACAGACAACGATCAATTAACCCAAATTGGCGGCAGAAACAAACTAGCAACATTAGTAGACCGCACAGTTTCCGCAGTCAACATTGATGCCTTAGCAGGGTTAGTCATGGAAAAATACCTGCGTCGGCAATTAATCAAAGCTGGGAATGAAATTGTCCATCTTGGTTTTGAAACAGAAACAGAATTACCAATTGTTCTGGACAATGCCGAACAAAAAGTTTTTAACGTCACCCAACAAAAAACCCAATCAGGATTAGTTCATATTGGCGACACTTTAATTAATACTTTTCAAGATATTGAAACTCGTCATCAAGGTATTGCATTACCGGGGATACCTTGTGGTTTTTATGATTTAGATGCCATGACTAGCGGTTTTCAGCGTTCTGATTTAATTATCGTCGCTGGGAGGCCGTCAATGGGAAAATGTCTCAGTTATGATTCAGAAATCGTTTTAGCAGATGGACAAATTGCCACAATTGAAGAATTATATCAGCAACGGCAAGGTTCATTATTAACATTAAATGATGATTGGAAATTTACCTTTACCCAACCATCTGCATTTGTAGATGATGGAATTAAACCAGTTTTCCGCATCACAACTCGCTTAGGTCGGGCAATTGAAACCACAATTACTCACCCATTTTTAACTATTAAAGGTTGGCAAAGATTAGAAAATTTACAAGTAGGAAATAAGATTGCCATCCCTCGTAAAATAGATGTGTTTGGAACAGAAACTATCCGCGAGTGTGAAGTCAAATTATTAGCTGATTCTCTTGAAAAGAGTGATACTAAAACCGTCCCAAACATTGTCTTTAAATTAGAAAAATTACAATTATCATTGTTTCTAAATCGTCTATTTGCCACTGATGGTTGGGCTACAGTACTTAATAGTGGTCAATCACAATTAGGTTATTGTACAGTCAGCGAAAAACTAGCAAGACAAATTCAACATCTGTTGTTAAGATTTGGTATTATTGCTGCTTTGAAAAAGCGGTCTGTGAAATATAATAATACCCGTAGACCAGCATGGCAATTAGATATTACTGATGCTTTATCTATCAAAAACTTCATTGCAGAAATTGGCATTTTTGGCAAAGAAGCAGCATTAGCAAAAGTTACAGCAGCAATATCTCAAAAAAGATATAAAACTAATCGTGACTTAATACCTGTAGAAATTTGGGAACAGATAGCAGCCGCTAAAGGTAGCGAAACTTGGAGTAGTTTAGCTAAACGGGCTGGAATTAAAAGTTATACAAATATTCATGTCGGTAAAAGGGCATTAACACGAGAAAGATTATGGATTTTGTCCACTACCTTAGACAACTTACCACTTCAGCAATTAGCCAATAGTGATGTATATTGGGATGAAATTATTTCTATTGAATCAGTTGGTAATAAACAAGTTTATGATTTGACAATACCTAAAACACACAATTTTGTTGCTAATGATATTTGTGTTCACAATACCGCCTTTTGTCTTAACCTAGCTCATAACATTGCAGCCGGTTATCAATTAGCAGTTGCAGTTTTTAGTTTAGAAATGTCCAAAGAACAACTAGTACAAAGACTATTAGCTAGTGAAGCCGGAATTGAAAGTAGTTATCTAAGAAGTGGCCGGATTAGTCAAACCCAATGGGAACCTTTAAGCCGTGCCATTGATAAACTCTCAGACACGCCAATTTTTATTGATGATACGGCAAATATTACAGTCACACAAATGCGAAGTCAAGCGCGACGATTGCAAGCCGAACAAACTAAAGACTTAGGATTAATAGTAATTGATTACTTGCAATTAATGGAAGGTAGTAGTGATAATCGTGTCCAAGAATTATCGAGAATTACCCGTTCTTTAAAAGGTTTAGCGAGAGAATTATCTGTACCCATAATTGCCTTATCACAATTAAGTCGCGGAGTAGAAGCAAGAACCAATAAACGCCCAATGTTATCTGATTTGAGAGAATCGGGTTCAATTGAACAAGATGCGGATATAGTAATGATGTTATACCGTGATGAATATTATTCACCAGATACCCCAGATAGAGGAATTGCCGAAGTAATAATCGCTAAACATCGGAACGGACCAACAGGAACAATTAAACTATTATTTGATCCACAATTTACAAAGTTTAAAAATCTAGCTAAACCAAGTTGGTAATATGTCAAAAAAGAATTATTTCAGCTTGATATTACTA
>NZ_JADEWA010000611.1:0-2562 GCF_015207865.1 Dolichospermum sp. LEGE 00246 | reverse complement strand
ATGTGTATAACAGACAGAGGTAGGGGAGGCAGGGGAGGGAAGACATTACCTATCAAAATAAATTTGACGAACTACTAGCTTATTCAGCCATTGACTTGATTCTTTTCTCCATTCACCAGGAAAAACATAACGTTTTATTAAGTTAAGTCAAGCAACCTTAAGACCTGTATAGATAGGTAGATCAAGAGGAATCTGAGGATGGTAAGCTAAATGGTGAAATATAAAAGTGACTTAGGACGAAGTGTTAAATGGGTGTTTCCTTAACGGCTCCTCTCCTCCTTCGGGCTGCTCGTGGTGAACAAGTAGATCGTCCCCCTGTATGGATGATGCGACAAGCGGGACGCTACATGAAAGCTTACCGGGATTTACGGGATAAATATCCTTCATTCCGCGATCGCTCAGAAATTCCCGAAGTGGCGATCGAAGTTTCCCTCCAACCCTGGAGAGCGTTTCAACCCGATGGAGTAATTTTGTTTTCCGATATTGTCACCCCCTTACCAGGAATGGGGATTGATATGGATATTGCGGAAGGAAAGGGACCGATTATTTATTCGCCCATACGCACTAAACAACAAGTTGATCAACTGCATTCCTTAGATCCAGAAACAGCACTGCCGTTTATCAAAACGATTTTGCAAGCATTACGGCAGGAAGTGGGTAATCAATCAACGGTGTTAGGCTTTGTCGGCGCACCTTGGACTTTAGCAGCTTATGCGGTGGAAGGTAAGGGTTCTAAAACCTATTCCATCATCAAAAACATGGCTTTCTCAGATCCGACAATTCTCCATCAGCTACTCACTAAATTAGCTGATTCTATAGCTGATTATGTCCGCTATCAAATTGATTGTGGCGCTCAAGTAGTACAGATGTTCGATTCTTGGGCAGGACAATTAAGCCCTCAAGATTATGATACCTTTGCTCTACCTTATCAAAAAATGGTGTTTCAGAAGGTAAAAGCCACTCATCCTGACACACCATTAATTTTGTTGGTGACAGGTAGTGCCGGACTTTTGGAAAGAATGCCTGCTTCTGGTGCAGATATCATTACTGTAGACTGGGCAGTAGATATGGCAGATGCCAGAGCTAGATTAGGTAAGCACGTCAAAGTACAGGGTAATCTTGATCCGGGTGTATTATTTGGTTCTAAGGAATTTATCCGCGATCGCGTTTTGGACACCGTTCGCAAAGCTGGTAACTGGGGACATATCCTCAATCTCGGTCATGGTGTCCTCCCCGAAACACCAGAAGAAAACGTCGCTTTCTTCTTTGAAACTGCCAAAAATCTCAACGCTTTGGTCTAGTTTTTCGGGTGGGTTTTTTGCCCACCTGATTTTTATTAACCGCAGATGAGGAAATAACGAACCACAGAGGCACAGAGGACACAGAGAGAAATTTCTGTTATTTTTGAATAGGTTAACAGTAACATCCTGTACATCCTTAAGTCCTGATTCTGACTAAATATTTTTCTGTAATCTTTAGATTTTACAGTCCACAAGTCTCGACGCGAGAGAACACACCAACCCACGGGGACAATGATACCCACCGACCACTAAGTGAGGGAGGCGACCTTCTGGTGCTTTTTTTATATTATAAGAAGAAACATCACTGTGGTATAAAAAACCTTGGTATATCTTCCCATTTATCCATCCTACCCTATCGGCAAAAGCATCCCAGATTTTATAATCAAACTCTTCTGTTCCACCCAAACCTTGATAAATCCGTTTCTGCACAGAAAAGCCAAATTTACCATTACTATATTTTACCCATAACCAGTCAATACTGCGGAGGTCTTCACAGGGAAAATTATCAATACTTTCATAATCTAAACTAATATACTTCAGCCAATTTTCCTCACTTTCAAAATCTGATTTTTTCACTTTTGCTACTGCTAACATTACTCGTTTTGTTTCCTCATCTGCTTCTTTCCATTTACCTTCTGCTAATAAGTAGGTGGACGTGAAATAACCAAAATGTGTAACGATATGTAAATTCACCTCGATGGGTTATTGTCGTTGCGTTTTAGCCATTTCAAAAAACGAAATATATTTTGATTTTCCTCCGCCCACCTACTTAGAATTAATGAATCTGCTAAATCCCGAAAGATGTGAACAGGTAATTTATTTTTCCACAGCCAGTGTTTTAAATAACGAAAACAAACCACTCAAAGAAGCCGGAGAAATCGGTACAGATTATATCCGTTCTAAATATGATTGTTTACATCAAATCGAAAAGTTAGCTATTTTTCCCAAAATTACGACGGTTTTTCCTACCTTAGTATTAGGTGGTGATGACAAAAAACCCTATTCTCATCTCACATCTGGTATTCCTGAAGTTACTAACCGGCACGCTGCGCTAACGTAGGGAAGGGGGGCAGGGGGGTTAGGTTTTTGGAGATTATCGGTTTCATTTAATACTTTTCAAACAACCTCTTAGAGCCCACATTCCGCACCCCAACTGTCACAGGAGTGGAATTACATAGGCAAGAAATAAAATTGAGAATAAAAAATAACATATTATCGAGAAAATACATTGGCAAAAAAGAAAAACACCAAAAATAGCATC
>NZ_JADEWA010000610.1:0-2562 GCF_015207865.1 Dolichospermum sp. LEGE 00246 | reverse complement strand
TTAGCAAACCGATATAGAGATTTTGCGAATTTCAAATGACCCAAAAAAATCAAATCTATAACGTTTTTCATGCTGTTTTCGTGGAATCTCATATAGAGTGTTTTTTGTACCCCCCGTGAACGGTTACCTTTCCTCACCATTCCAAATAATAGTAGCCTGATGTACTGGTAAAAGCACACGGCTATTATCTGCTAAATTTGCGTACATATCATAAACAAAAGGGAATCCCAAAAGATTCACGGCTGCGGGAGGTAAGGAAAGAAATTCTGTAAAACCTGTATCAATCACAAATTCAATTGTAAAATCTGGTTGTTCTGGCAATCGAAATATGACATTAACAGTTGCACGTCCATTTTTGATAATGCCAGTTATCATGGATAATCACGCTCCATTTCTCCACTAAATGATGCAGCCACTTTGTAACCAATGCGAATACCAAAAAGTCGAGCAAATCTGTTTTTATTCCGTAAATAATGCGCTGATTCTATGCCTGTTTTATCAATAGCATATTCACCTGTTTCTATATCAATAATTATCATTTTACCGATGTTTTCTGCTGTTTCTACTTGTTGACGAATGCCATTTTCATATAATTCTTTGGCACGTTTGGCAACTTCTTCGCTGCTGAGGAGAATGGCTTGCATTTTGTTTCATCCTTTTTCGTGATTAGTTTATTATACTTGATTAGTAGTACAGTTTATTCTTCTTCAAGCCACTGTTCATAACCACACACAAGTAATTTTTCCTTTAAATTAGCAATAGCTTCAGATGTGGGTACATCAATTGACTGTATCCGATATACATCATTGAGGACAAGACTATAATCTTTACCGCTATAATAAGCTACAACTTCAGCTAAATTTCTATCTGACATTTCTTCACTGAGTAATGCTAAAAGCGGTAAATAAGATTGTGATTCTATTCCCTTGGGGAAAGCATTTGGAATTAATTTATATGTACTTTGTAGATGTGGTGAAATAGTGATTTGCATGATTAATTACCAGTCAAAGGAAAAGGTGGATGAATGTCTCCCGTTTGTAATTCTTGCCATTCTTTATCTTGCTGGTAATGCTCTAACATTAAATCAGATTGTGACGCTAAAATCTTTTTTCGTTCCTCTATAGGTAACTTTATAAGTTCACGATGGCTGAGAAACTGTTGTTTGAATTCATCAATATTTGCGGAAAATGTAAGTTCACCATTTTCTTCTTCTCGCTTCGGTGCTTGCAAATTTTGATAAATTTCCTCGCGGCGTTCTTCTCTTAAATATTGCTGCAATAACAATTGAATTTGTAACTTTTCTTCAATTGAAAACCCTTTTATTGCTTCTAACACATCAGTAAAAATCATAATAGTTATTCTTCACTTTCAATTAATCTTTTACCATTACTAAGACGCTGCAAAAACTCAGGAAAATTCATCAAATCATCAACAGATTCTGATGGTGGCATTTCCACCCAATTTGCCTCAGCATTTAATTTATCTACATAAATGTAGAATGCCTCTTGATCATCTCGATGAGATAAAACATAAGCACGTAATTGCTTTGTACTCATACCTTGGAAGTTAGGCTGACTCATACCACATACCTCCATTTACCATTAGGATATATTTCTATCATATTCTCTTCACCCGCGAGAATAAATACATTACCTGTACGTTTATCAACTCGAACCAAGTTTATGGGTAAATATAGTTTAGTTAACCAACAACACAAAATAAATAACTGCGTTTTCTGCTCAGATGTAGGAATGACCCGTACTCCTCAATAAAACTCATTATAACGAATATATCACTCCTTCTCCTCTTTGCATCTTTGCGCCTCTGCGCGAAACAAAAAATATACTAACTCACACTAATTCCGCAGCTAAAAGCCTACCTTCAACTGGTTCATACTCATCTTCTAGTAACCATAACTTAGCTGCTTCATAATTATTACTAGAAAATACAACCTTCTCACCTTGTTTTGGATCATAAATTTGACAATTTCCTTCACTGTCGCAAAGTAATAACAGAATATAGGTCGGTGATAACATCGGATCTATCCATACTTCTGTAAATTCCCAGTTATTCTTCACTATATCTGGTGCGGGGTATGACGTGGTATTGGTTGTCTGCATTTATTTTTATCTCCCCATAGTAAAGTGGAATATTACTACCATCTGGACTAATTCTATATTCTATAACCTGAAACTTGTTTTTTCACTGACCTGATCTCAGCGATTCCTGCGGAGCGCTTCGCTATCGCCTTTGACACTGAGTTACGCACAATTGCACATCTCCACCATAGTCTAACTAAGAGCGATTCCTGCGGAGCGCTTCGCTATCGCCTTCTGGTACTGAGTTCCGCACAATCGCACTTCTCTACCATAATCTAACTAAGAGCGATTTCATTATTTTTTCACTATGTAAAATGTGTGATTATCTTTTATTTTATAATCTACACTTGCAGCAATCTTTGTTTTTTCTGTAACTATAAGTTCAGGATATTCGGTATTATCTAATTGAATTGTTAAAATAGGTTTTTTATAAAACCTACCTTCTTTTGCTTGGATAATTAAC
>NZ_JADEWA010000609.1:0-2568 GCF_015207865.1 Dolichospermum sp. LEGE 00246 | reverse complement strand
GTGGGGGAGTGGGGGAGTCGGGGGAAAAATAACAACTGACAACTGACTAAATTCGCTACTTCTGCCTAAAATATCTGTATCTGTGTTTTGAACGTTTAGTTTCTACCAATCCATGTCCAGCCCGAATTTGGCAATGCTTTCGGCGAGTATAGCGATCGCCCGCCTAGTAAATACTAGCACAGATCACTTCGCTATTTGGGTAGTCAAAGCACCATATCCCAGTGGCTATGTTCTCCGTGATTGTGTTTTCTCCCCTGAACTTAATCAAGTTTGGCAAGAATGGCAACAAATGTTTGCTGGTCATAGTCCCCTGGATATTCCTTCCTATTCAATTTCTTCATCAGTTAATACATTGCCATTAGCTGTAATTTCACCCGCTGAAGGTCAAAGGACAAGTCCCTATAGTAGTCGTCTGATGCAATCCTTGGGTATCAATCTCTGGGGATGGATATTTGATGGGGCGATTCTGAATAGTTGGGAACGGAGTCGGGGTATGGCTATGGGTCAAAAGACTCAATTACGCTTTCGGTTAGA
Source organism: Dolichospermum sp. LEGE 00246 (assembly GCF_015207865.1). NCBI lineage: Bacteria > Bacillati > Cyanobacteriota > Cyanophyceae > Nostocales > Aphanizomenonaceae > Dolichospermum > Dolichospermum sp. LEGE 00246. Next base: position 2,034 of record NZ_JADEWA010000609.1, on the reverse strand, counting down.
AATTCGTGATCCTGATCTAATTGCCCTCCCCTGGGAAATTATGCAGCGGGAAGTTGGACAATCCGCCATATCTCTTTCCCAAGATGTTTTATTTAGTCGTACCATCAGCACAGTTGAACCATTACCAGAATTGCGGACTGACCGGGCGGTAAATATTCTGCTGGTGTTAGGACATAATCATAAATTACAACTAGATCAGGAAGCGTCTTTACTAAAAAAGACATTGTTAGAAGGTCATCCTGGGGGCAAAACTGCCGCTGGATACGCACCTTGTACAGTAAAAACCCTGATTCAACCGACAAAGGCAGAATTAATTCAGGAGTTAGAAACTAAAGTTCATAATGTGTTTTTTTATGCTGGTCACGGATTACCAGATCCAGATGGAGGCTCATTATTTTTAGGAAATGAACTCAAAATTAATGGCATAGAATTAGCTCAGATTTTAACGCGAACAGGCATAAAGTTGGCAGTTTTTAACGCCTGTTGGGGAGCGCAACCAGCAGCAGTTAATCACCAGGCTATTCCGGCTAGTAGTTTGGCTGAGGTGTTGATTCGTCATGGTGTGCCAGCGGTATTGGGGATGCGTGATGAAATTGCTGATGTAGAAAGTCATAGTTTTATTCAAACTTTTGCTTCCAGTTTGCGATCGCGTAAATTAATTGATGAAGCAGTGGCAACCGCTAGACAAGAACTATTGACACTGTATAAATTTAATCAACCAGCTTGGACATTACCAGTTCTCTACCTCCATCCTGATTTTGATGGAGAACTGATTAAAAATGTAGACGAAGGAGTCACAGAACTACCCAATACGGCGATTTCTGACCTAGTTACCCCCATTAATACAGCTTATTTGCGATCGCTCACACCAGGAGGCAAAATTTGGTTATTACGTTCTGGAGTTACCAGCATCGGTCGCACAAAAGAGAATGATATTATCATCCCCGAAATTTATATTTCCAGACACCACGCAGAAATTTTATGTCGGAATACTCTCAAAGAAAATACATCCATGACCACTTATTACCTACAGGATTTGTCTACCTATGGGACAACCTGGTATTTAAGCCCTAATGGTTGGCAACAAATCCTCCGGGAAGAAGTACCTTTAACATCGGGAATGCAGTTAATGTTTGGGAGTTCTAAAGGTGAAATTTGGGAATTTATTCGGGAGGATTCCATCAGTAGGGGCGCAGGGACTGCGCCCAAAAGTCAGGAGTAAAAACCAGTTGATCATGACTGCTGTATTTTGCGGAAATTCAATTCTTGAGTTTGTAGCTGTCAATAGAACCCATAAATTAATAGTGAGAAAAAAATGAAACCCCACACTAATGATTTAAATATTTTGAATATTACCCCATCAAATGTAGATTTAGAATTTATAGAAGCACTGTTAGAGCCTGAAGATGCTGCTTATCCCTGGAATTTAGCTGATGAATCTTCAGAAGCTTATTTTCATAACCTAGAACTACAATTTGGGTTGCAAGATTTTTCAGATTTAGAACTGAGTACAAGTACCGATAATTTTTATCAAAATCTAGATACAATTTGGGATCAAGTTGCTGTTCTTGAAAATAACCGTAGTAAAAATACCGTTAATTATCTTCAGGAAGTTTTGCAGAAGGCTTTTTCAGTTATTCCTAGAGGTTTACTCACTGCAATCGCTCAAAAAGCTACTGAAGTTTCTATGCTTGAACAATCAGCTAGTGAGAAATTAGTGGAATGTGTCCAAGCTTTACTACCTAGTTGGGAAGTAGATGATCTGCTGGTTTTAGCTCGTCCTTTTGCTTACGCAATGCGAAGTAGTGAACCACATACATTGACATCACTAATTAGAGATTTTGAAGAGCGGGATTGGGCAAATTTATCAGAAATAGAACAAGCAAAAATTACCTTAGCGATCGCTGATTATGCCCTCCAACATCTCTCAAAACCCGATTCTCAACCCTAATTTTTACTCTCCCTCAAGTCCAGACAGAGATTAGCTAATTTATCACCTCTCGCCCCCACTCCCCCCACTCCCCCACTCCCTAC
>NZ_JADEWA010000608.1:0-2581 GCF_015207865.1 Dolichospermum sp. LEGE 00246 | reverse complement strand
TATATAAAGTGACTCACAATAGATTTATGACACTAACCCTCAGTTTACCACCAGAATTAGAACAGTATTTAATACAGGAATCACAACAGCAAGGACTTTCTGTGGAAACTTATACATTGGAACTTATCCAAAAATCTATTCTGCAAAAAGAAAAACAATTGAAAATAGTTAATGTGCTTCAGTCTTGGATAGATGAAAGTGATGAACAAGAACAGCAAGAAACAGGAGAATATTTAATTAATGCTTTAGATGAAAACCGGTTATCTAATCGTCAATTATTTCCGCAAGAATTAAAAGGTGTCAGTTGGTGAATCGAGTTATTTTATTAGATGCTGGACCTATAGGTTTAATCACAAATCCAAAATTGTCAGATGAAAGCCTTGCTTGCGCTAAATGGCTACAAATGCTAATTTTTTCAGGTAGTAGAGTTATCATTCCTGAAATTGCTGATTATGAAGTGCGACGAGAATTATTAAGAGCCAATAAATTTAAAGGTATTGCTCGTTTAGATGAATTAACTCAACTGGTAGAATATCTACCAATTACAACAACTGTAATGCGTCAAGCTGCTTTTTTTTGGGCGCAAGCTCGACAACAAGGACAACCAACAGCAGGAGATAAAACCATTGATGGAGATATAATTTTAGTAGCTCAAGCTGTAACTTTAAATGTTGCAGATTTTCTGATTGCCACAACTAATGTTGGTCATTTATCAAGGTTTGTTACTGCTGATTTATGGCAAAATATTCACATAAACTGAATAACATTGTAGAAGATTTTTCTAAACTGTAGGGAAATATTATATGACTGATGTAATTGAGATACCCGTTAATTTAACTTATTTCCAACTTCCTGAAGCTGTGCAAGCGCGGTTACAATGTTTATTAGATCGTCAAGATGCTGGGGAAGAATTGAGTGTAGCAGAAAGAAATGAAGCAGAAGGTTTAGTTGATTTGGCGGAATTTTTATCTTTGCTTTCTTTGCGTTCTCAGCGTATAATGCGGGCAGGATAAATGGGGAAAATTCCAAATTCGCTACGTCAATTAGTTATCCAGTGTGCGAAAGATAGGTGTGAATATTGTTGTTTGTCTCAAGCAGGACAAGCTGCAACATTTCATATAGATCATATTATTCCGGTTGTGGCTGGTGGTGCAACAACATCTGATAATTTAGCTCTTGCTTGTGTTTCATGTTCACTGCGTAAAGCAGATCCAAAACAGAGTTTCCAACCGCAAGATAGTGAGCAAAATTTGATTGATATTCTGCCATTTTTGATTAATGAGGGACTAACTATTAATGAAGTGCGTCAAGGTCTGCGTTCAGGTTTTAGCTCTAAACCGTTACTTTTAGATTCTCGTGTACTCAATCTTTATGATTGGCTTTTTAAGTATGCAGCAGTTAAACTGAATGGAGTCCAACTACAAAACCTTCGTGAAAACAACCCACATCTTGCTAGTCTGTGAGTTGCACCTTTTTCATCATTTTATTTGATGAGATCAATAAACTATGAATTAATACTCAGAAGTTGGGGATTTGGATAATATTGACAAATCGTTTTCTAAATGAGAACATATATAAAATCAACATTTGTATTTCCAGATAAAAAACAAAATATGCACCTAATCAGCATTCGTAATTTACGTACTGATGCTGATAAATACCCAGATGCAGTAGAATCGGTTAACTCCTGGTATCGAATGATAAAATCTGCATCATGGCAAAATTTTAATGAACTTAGACAATTTTATCCCACAGCAAATGCAGTAGGCAATTTTATTGTATTCAACATCAAAGGTAATTCTTATCGTTTAATTGTTAGTATTGATTATGCAATCCAAACAGTCTACTACAAATATTTTTTAACCCATGCTGAGTATGATAAAGAAAAATGGAAAAATGACCCTTTCTTTTAACAGGAGTTAACCATGACCATTTCCTTAGATAAAACCACCTACAGTCAATTATTAGTAGAATATCAACCCAAAGTTATCACAACCGAAGCAGAATATGATCAAGCATTAGAAACTGTGGAAAAATTAATGGCTGAACAACAACGTACACCAGAACAAACTGCTATCCTACAATTGTTAGTCACTCTCATTGAAGAATTTGAAACTAAACACTACCCTATTGAACCATCATCACCCCATGCAATATTAGAACATTTAATGGATGCTAGGGGAATTAAACAATCTGATTTAGTAGGAATTATTGGTTCTAAAGGTGTGGTTTTTGAGGTAGTGAATAGGAAAAGAGCAATTAGTAAAGCTCAAGCAAAAGCTTTAGGAGAATTTTTTAATGTTTCTCCAGCATTGTTTATTTAATAGTAAAACTTGCTATTAGCTTCTCTCTGGATAAATAAGGTGTCCTTTATCTCTCCGTAGTTCATTATTTCATCTAAACCTCCAGGAGACCCCCACCAAAACTGTACTCAGTTTGGTGATGGGAGGAATGGAGGGTTAATTGTGAAACGTCCCTTGAGTAATTTTGTGCGCCAGCACAAACAATGAAAGGGACAGTTGAGCAATTAACAAATCTTTGATTTTCCATATTCGTAACCGTCCTTTTTGTGAATTGATTT
>NZ_JADEWA010000077.1:0-16263 GCF_015207865.1 Dolichospermum sp. LEGE 00246 | reverse complement strand
CTTGTGTACTAAAATATTTATAATTAGCAATAAAAATTATTCTTTAGCAATACAAAACTATATAATCTGGATTTTATCTCTTGTCGGGCGCGTCAGCCTCGGTAAACACCTACTCGATAATTTATTCCCAAAGCCAAAAACAACACAATTTCCCTTATTCATCTTATCGCAGGTTGGTACGGCGCGTAAGTCCTATAATCTTAGTTTCAGGAATGGAAATTTTCACTGACTGAAAAGGCACTTTTATCTTTCACCAACGTCAATTGTCAAGCATATAGTAGTAAAGTTTAGTTACAAATACTGATACTTCGTGACAAACTACCAACTAGAGGAAACCTAATTTATGAAACGCCTACTTTCTGCCTTAGCCGTGACTAGCTGCTTATTAGCGGGTTTACCAGCGATAACTTTAGCCCAGAATGGTTTAACACTTTTTAGTGGGGTCAAAAGTGAAAATCAGTTACCCTTTCGGTTAGATTTTGGCGGACAAACCAGCAACACAGATCGTTATATACTCAGGGTTCCTGCCAAACAAATGAAACTAGCAGTAGCTCAATTTACCATTACTTATCCTGATTATTACAAGGGAACTTTCGATCCCAAAAGTGTTGAAGTCATAGTTAAAGGTAAAAAAGTCCCCCTATCTGAGGTCAAATGGGATAAAGAAGGTGGTGTGATTCAAATATTTCCTGAAGAACCAGTTCCCGCCGGTCGCAAAGTCGAGTTAGTCTTATCCAATGTACAGAATCCAGCTTTTGGGGGAGTTTACTATTTCAAATGTCAAGTTCTTTCCCCCGGTGATGTCCCATTACTGCGCTATCTTGGTACGTGGATTATCAGTATTAACTAAAAAGGCAAGAGGCAAGAGGCAAGGGGCAAGAGGCAACGGACAACGGACAACGGACAACGGACAACGGACAACTGACAACTGACAACTGACAACTGACAACTCCATCCAGAAATATGTTTTTATTGCCTGTAAAGTGGTAAAATATCAGATTGTGACTTTTTATGAAAATCGCCTAAGAGGAGAACCGTATGCAAAGAACACTGGGCGGCACTTGCCGTAAGAGAAAAAGAACATCTGGATTCCGTGCCAGAATGCGAACACCAGACGGTAGAAACGTGATTAGTGCCAGAAGAAGAAAAGGGCGGCATCGTCTGAGCGTTTAGGGTAACAAAATTCAGCAATTAAGAACTGTTGTGGCTTTGCCCAAAGCATATCGGCTCAAATCCCGTCAGGATTTTCAGGCAGTTTTCCGAGAAGGAATTCGGCGACATAGTTCTCATTTCACACTGAGAGCTTTAAAACCTACTCTTGCGACAGAACCTTCTTTGGATGCTGCCCCCCCTAGCACAAAAATTGGTATTGCCATTAGTACAAAAGTCAGTAAACGCGCCGTTGTTCGCAACAAAATCAAAAGGCAAATAACAGCAGCATTACATCAACTATTGCCTAAATTACTCCCAGGATGGCGGCTAGTATTAATTGTGAAACCAACAACAACAGAATCTGAGTGCGAAACCCAGAAATTTCTGCAAGAATTAGAGCAGTTGTTGGCACAAACTGAGGTATTAAATGGGTATTCGTGAAGAAGTTTATTATGAGGGTGGTCCCCACATTGGGGATTTGATTTTTAACCTGCTAATTGGGCTAACAGTAGTGGGTATACCCTTAGCTGTGGGAGCAATAGTCAGAGCAGTGTGGCTACGCTTCCGCATCACAGATCGAAGGATATGTGTAACTGGTGGTTGGATGGGACGCGATCGCTATGATGTAATTTATTCAGAAGTAGTGAAAGTTGTCAAAGTTCCCCGTGCCATCGGTCTATGGGGAGATATGGCAGTTACCCTCAAAAATGGTACTCTCATCGAAATGCGGGCTGTTCCCAATTTTCGGGAAGTCTATGACTACATTAATGAAAAAATTGCTGCTAAAAATCCCCAATATAGCAATCCTAAATGAGTCACTTGATTTTGGATTTACGTTAGCGAAGCGTACGCAGCGCAGCGAGTATTTTAGATTTTGGATTGAGTTTACCCTAAAGTGTATAGCTGGAAAATTTTGGATTTGGGATTTACGTGAGCGAAGCGTACGCAGCGCAGCGAGTATTTTTCCATCCTTCAGGACGGGGCTTGTACCAAATTTTTTGCATCTAAAATCTAAAATCTAAAATTCCCGGTCATTTTTCCAGAGCGTTAACATTCACATTTTTAGATCATGTGCGGCTATCCTTAACTTCCATAGCTTGTGGATAGTCGCAGCAATGCTTAACAAAAACCTCTACAATATAGAGCAAAAGCTTGGAAGAGAACCGCCTCTAGTCAGAGGATAGGATCAACTGAGTATCCCACTCCCAACCGGGGTGGGAGTGTCAAAGTACCGCAGGTTGAATTCAGAATAATGGATTTTGGTATCGGGTTTCTCTCGAACAACGTGATGTTGCCAATCATAGACCTTTTCTATGGTTTTGTCCCTAGCTATGGGTTGGCGATAGTAGCCTTAACATTGATTATCCGCTTTGCACTCTACCCCCTGAGTGCTGGCTCTATCCGCAGTATGCGGCGGATGCGAGTTGTGCAGCCTGTGATGCAAAAGCGTATGGCAGAAATTAAAGAACGCTATAAAGATGATCAGCAAAAGCAACAAGAGGAAATGCTCAAGGTCCAAAGTGAATTTGGTAATCCCTTAGCAGGATGTCTACCTTTACTGTTGCAAATGCCAGTATTACTAGCACTGTTTGCAACTTTGCGGGGTTCGCCTTTTTCTGGTGTTAACTATTCCGTTAACCTGCAAATCTTCCCTCAAGAAGAGATTGAGCGCATTCAACCCCAAGCATTTGCCACTCCTCCACAAAATATCTACATTGCTGACGGTGATCACACTCCCATTTCTGCGATCTTACCAGGAGGCGATAAGTTAACAGTGGGAGAAAAAACTAAGATTCAATATCAAACCGTAGAAGGCAAACCATTTGATTTGCTTCTCAAGGAACACCCAGAAGCTCAGTTAACACCCACCTGGAAAGTCACCAAAGGCGCAGAGAGGGTGAAAATTGATGCCGAAGGCAATGTAGAGGCTCTAGAACCCGGAGACGTGACCATTCAAGGCACAATTCCCGGACTAGCAGCAGAAAAAGGATTTCTCTTTATTGATGCTTTAGGTCGAGTAGGTGCTATTGATCCCGATAACACAGTCCATTGGGATATTGTGGCGATGATTGTCTTCTTTGGTATCAGCCTTTATGTCAGCCAAATGCTGTCTGGGCAAAATTCCAGCGGTGGCAACCCTCAGCAAGATACAGTCAATAAAATTACCCCTGTCATCTTTTCTGGGATGTTCCTATTCTTTCCTCTGCCGGCTGGGGTACTTATGTATATGGTAATTGGTAACGTTTTCCAAACTATCCAAACATATATCCTCTCCCGTGAACCTCTACCAGAAGAAATTCAGAAAATCGTAGATTCACAAGAAAAAGAAGCCCAAACCATCGAAGTAAAAGCGTTGCCATTTGAACCCAAAAGTTCTAAGAAAAAGGCTACCGGTTGATTATGAGCGACATTTCTATGCAGAGTAGTGAACAATGGCTACAAAATTTGCTACTTTTAACTGGTGTATCTACTCAAGTACGGGCTAATTTAGAACCTAAGCCATCTTCAGGACAAGATACACCAACAGGAGAAAGCTACTGGTTAACAATAGATCAAACCAACTTAACATCAGAACAAATTAGGATTTTAATTGGTGCTGGTGGTTCGGTGCTAGATAGTATTCAGTATCTAGCAAATTCCGTTCTCAACTTAAATCAACCAGAAGAAAATCAGACAGCTTACACAATTGAATTGAATGGTTATCGGGTGAGGCGAGAAGCCGAAATCCGCACTTTAGCTGAAACTGCTGCCGCAGAAGTCCGTTTTTCTGGAAGAGAGGTAGAACTTCAATCTCTCAGTTCCTCAGAACGCCGACAAATCCACACTTTATTGCAGGAATTTTCGGATTTAGAAACCTTCAGTCGCGGCAAAGAACCTCATCGTCATTTAGTTGTTCGTCAAGCAGTCACACCATAATTAGGTAATAGGGAACGGGGAACAGGGAACAGGAAACAGGGAACAGACAAAAATATTACCAATTACCAGTTACCAATTACCCATTACCCATTACCAATGATCAATTTTGATGGTATTTCACAAATCCTATGGACGCTATTTTTATTCCGCAGCTATCTAAAGCCCCGGAGCGGACAGAGGAAATTCAAGTTCAAGAGTTTCTGCCTGGACTAGAAACATTGACACCCGTTCGCGGAGTTATCCAGGTTAAACATCAGGGTAACTATTTAGAAGTTTCATCTCAGGCAGAAACAATTGTTACCTGTACTTGCAACCGCTGTTTGCAGCAGTATAACCATCGTTTGGTTCTTGATACTCAGGAAGTCATTTGGTTAGATGAAACTGCTAATCAAACGGAAGATTTGCCTTTAGAAATGGAAGTTGCTGTCGAAGATTTACTGGAAACTTTAGCACCTGATGGTCATTTTGATCCCAGTGAATGGCTTTATCAGCAAATGTGTTTAGCGTTACCTCAGCGTCAATTATGTAACCTTAATTGTCCAGGTATTCTAAATACTGCTGTTTCTGAACCACCTATTGATAGCCGTTGGGCTTTATTAGATGCTTTGAAAAAACAACTTCCAGATAATTAGTAAATTTACTATTTGGTGCGTTATGGCTTAATTCTTTATGGCTGGGTAAAAGCTGTTAATACTCTCTCAAGCTCCTCAAGGATTTTTTATCTTTGTGGAGTTTTTAATTACAGAAAAATGAACCACGAAGACACGAAGAACACTAAGGGAAGAGGGTTTTAGAGGTATTTTACGTAATTCCTAATTAGGGCTTGACAACTTACTCTCTTTTTGAAAGAATTAGATAAAAGAAGTGAGAGTCGAAACCAATGATTTACATAAATCAGAAAAAGTTAAAAGCAAAACCCAAAATATATGCACTTAATTTCAATTCGCAACCTCCGCGAAGAAGCAGCTAAGTATCCCAATATCAAAAAACAAATTGAAAGTTGGTATACAACTGTTAAAAAATCCGAATGGCAAAGTTTGGATGATGTTCAAAAAACTTACCGAGATGCTGAAGCTGTTGGTAATTTTACTGTTTTTAATATTAAAGGTAATGATTATCGTTTAATTGTCGGGATTAATTATGAAACAAAAAAGGTTCACTACAAATATTTGCTAACTCACGCAGAATATAATAAAAATAAATGGAAAAATGACCCTTACTTTTGACCGAAATACTTATAGTCAATTACTAGCAGAAATCGCTCCTCAAGTAATTGAAACTGAAGCGGAGTATGAACGACTTTTAAAAGTTGCAGAATTTCTAACTTTTAAAAAAAATCTTACTCCAGAGGAGCGAATTCTAGACAAATTGATTGTCAAACTCATTGAAGATTATGAAGAAGAAAATTATCCAATGGATGAATCTACACCTCATGAAATATTGCTACATCTTATGGAATCTAGTGGAATTCGTCAAGCTGACTTAGTACGTATTCTTGGTTCTAGCAGTGGTGTGGTTTCAGAGGTTGTCAACGGTAAACGTTCAATTAGTAAAGCACAAGCAAAAGCCTTGGGAGAATATTTTAAAGTGTCTCCTAGTTTATTTATTTAGAGGTTGTTTGAAAAGTCTAAATTCATACATAGGGTTTGCTGAATAAGTACCCATTCATTGGTGTCAACTTAACGTAAAACATCTATCCCGCAAAGAACTCAATTCATCTCATTCCCAGTCTCTGACTGGGAATGAATCCTAGAAGGCTCTGCCTTCAATGATATTAGAGGCAGAGCCTCATCAACTGCATTCCTAGTCAGAGACTAGGAACGAGGTGTGGTAGGGATTTGAGCTTAAGTTGACACCATTAAGCTTTTGCTTTACCCCTACCCGGAGAATCAAATAATTAAGCCGTGTTGGGTATAAATATCGCTCTCCTTGAGTTAGAAGTGATATTTGGGGGATGAAGTGGAATTTATACGGATTGCTTTGCGTTTTTGCACCTGTGCTTTTTAATGACAAGGTAAATATCATACTGTTATTTACAGTTTAATTGAATGATGAACCATTATTAAATCGTTCTCAAAAATAGAACTGAGATCACAAACCCAGATATGAAGCCTGTTGTACGGCTAAATGAGAAAATTTTGTTTTATGTTTGTTCATTACAGAAGCCGTCTAGACTGCATAAATGTTAGGATTGCCACAGAGTGAGAATCGCGTAAGAGAAGGAAAAAAAACTGAATGGCAGAATTTGAAAAGTCAATATCCTTTGATGGACGGGATATTCGACTGACGGTTGGCCTACTAGCCCCCCAAGCAGGTGGGTCGGTTTTGATACAATCAGGAGATACAACTGTTTTAGTAACGGCTACAAGGTCAGCAGCGCGGGAAGGCATTGATTTTTTGCCACTGACCGTAGATTACGAAGAAAGATTGTATGCAGCAGGAAGAATTCCAGGGGGGATTATGCGCCGGGAAGGTCGTCCACCGGAAAAGGCAATTCTTGCCAGTCGTCTGATTGACCGCCCACTCCGTCCTTTATTCCCTTCATGGTTGCGGGATGATTTGCAAGTTGTGGCAATAACTATGTCAATGGATGAGCAAGTCCCCCCTGATGTGTTAGCAGTCACAGGTGCTTCAATTGCTACTCTCATTGCCCAAATTCCTTTTAATGGACCAATGGCCGCAGTGCGAGTAGGCTTGGTTGGTGATGATTTTATTATTAACCCTACCTATGCGGAAATTGAAGCGGGAGATTTGGATTTAATCGTTGCCGGTTCCCCAGATGGGGTAATTATGGTGGAAGCGGGTGCAAATCAATTGCCAGAGCAAGATATTATTGAAGCGATTGATTTTGGCTACGAAGCGGTTCGGGATTTAATTCAAGCTCAGTTAGATTTGCTGGATGAACTAGGTCTAAAACTTGTGCAAGAAACGCCACCAGAAGTAGATAAGACATTAGAAAACTATATCCGCGATCGCGCTAGTGATGAGATCAAAAAAATCTTGGCGCAATTTGAGTTAACTAAAACTGATCGTGATATTGCTTTGGATGCAGTTAAAGATAATATCTCTGCTGAAATCAAAGCCTTACCAGAAGAAGACCCCATTCGCATCGCTGCCACAGCCGACTCCAAAGCCCTTGGTAATACCTTCAAGAGCATTACCAAATACTTCATGCGTCGTCAAATTGTCGAAGATAACGTGCGCGTTGATGGTCGTAAGCTTGATGAAGTTCGTCCTATCTCTTGTCGAGTTGGGATTATACCCAAAAGAGTACATGGTAGCGGTTTATTTAACCGGGGACTGACTCAGGTGCTATCAATGTGTACCCTTGGTACTCCTGGAGATGCCCAAAATCTGAACGACGACTTGCAACTAGAACAAACTAAACGTTACCTGCATCACTATAACTTCCCTCCCTTCTCCGTCGGCGAAACCAAACCATTACGCGCCCCTGGTAGACGGGAAATCGGACATGGTGCATTAGCAGAACGGGCATTATTACCTGTATTACCGCCAAAAGACAAGTTCCCCTACGTAATTCGCGTAGTTTCGGAAGTGCTTTCTTCCAACGGTTCAACTTCAATGGGTTCAGTTTGTGGTTCTAGTTTATCCCTCATGGATGCAGGTGTACCCATTACCAAACCTGTGAGCGGTGCGGCAATGGGCTTGATTAAGGAAGGGGACGAAGTACGAATCCTCACCGATATCCAGGGCATTGAAGACTTTTTGGGTGATATGGACTTCAAAGTTGCTGGTACAGATACTGGAATTACAGCTTTGCAAATGGATATGAAAATATCTGGTTTGTCTTTAGAAGTAATTGCCCAAGCTGTCAACCAAGCCAAACCTGCCCGGTTACACATTCTGGAAAAAATGCTCCAGACTATTGACACCCCCAGGGAAGAAACTTCACCCTTTGCCCCACGTCTGTTAACAATTAAGATTGATCCTGACATGATTGGTCTGGTGATTGGACCTGGTGGTAAAACCATTAAGGGTATCACTGAAGAAACAGGTGCAAAGATTGACATCCAAGATGATGGTACTGTCACCATTTCCGCAGTTGATGAAAACCGAGCTAAGAGAGCGCGGAATATCGTTCAGGGCATGACTCGTAAACTCCATGAAGGGGATGTTTACATCGGTCGTGTGACACGGGTTATACCCATTGGCGCTTTTGTGGAGTTCTTGCCCGGTAAAGAAGGCATGATTCACATTTCTCAACTCGCTGACTATCGCGTTGGTAAGGTTGAAGATGAGGTAGCTGTTGGTGATGAGGTGATTGTCAAAGTGCGAGAAATTGACAATAAGGGTCGAATTAACCTAACACGCTTGGGTATTCATCCAGATCAAGCCGCAGCAGCACGAGAAGCAGCAGCGGTAAACCATTAAATCGCTGGTTGGATTTTAGATTTTAGATTACAGATCAATCGCAAATCTAAAATCCGCGATGCCTTGCTAGTAGGCATCGTTACGGTGATTTTGGTAGTAAGTTAGTTATATAAAACCAATACAAAAAAAGCTAACAAATGCTAACAACTTATTTGGCAACGGGTAAGTTTATGTCGTAATTATCAAGAGGTAAAAATCATGGTGACAGTATCAATTAAAGATGAATACATTGAAGTTTTATCTGCACTAGGAGATTTACAAGAATCAATGGATTTGGCTCTTAAACAATATACTCTTGATAAGATAGCCTTAAAAATTGCTGAACTTCGTCAACGAGATATTAAGTATCAAGAAAAATATCAGCTAGATTATTCTACTTTTTGTCAGCAAATATATGAAGATGAAGACTTTATCAAACAAGTAGAAAATTTAGTCAGTAAAACATGGGAAATTGATTTAGCTGATTGGGAATTTTGTCATCAAGGAGTTGAAGATTGGATACAAAAATTACAGACTATTTTACTGACATAGTAAAAATCGCTAAAGTTAATTTTCAGCAGGTTAATTATATAATAGACACAACTCCAAAACGCGCCATCCTGCGTTTAGAAGGACAGTATGGAGAATATCGGATTTTGATTACAGAATTGTTCAGTGATGAACTGAGAAAATATAGATATTATGTTTTGCGAGGTGATTGGGTTGAAGCAGGTTTTGATAATAGCCCAGATCCTCGAGCCATTCGCCTAAAATATGGTCGTATTGGTAAAGAATACGCGAATGAATATATTCCTCACTTACATCGAGATGATAAAAATCAGCTATTTTTAACTGAAGAAATGACAGTTGTAGATTTTGCTGATTGGGTAAAAACTAATATTGATATTTCTCTCTGATTTAATCTGAATATTTAGTAAATTGCTGAAAAGTCTCAAGTCCAAGGATAGAAACGGCGATTCTTAACGCTTTCCGCCGTAAAATGCCCGCAGAATGGAATTGTTTGTCTATATAGGGCTTGCTGAAAAAGTTGTCTGTGATAGCGCAGCGTGACGTAAGTCATGGGCTAGGAGTCAGGAGTCAGGAGTCAGGAGGAAGAATTAGAAGAAGAGAAGAATAGTATTAAATCTGGTAAAGTGATAGGCTTTTGCTAATTTCAACCCTTATTCCTTGCACTTCTTTCACCTTTTTTACCTTCAAACTCTTGATATATCTCAGTTCTAGGTTTATTCACCCCTGTATAAATATAGATTGTGCTTACTAATTTTCGCTTATATAAGCCTCGTTTGTGTATAATTAAATCGAGCTACCTATTGTAAATTGAATTGAATTCAGAAAATCACAGAAGTTCATGACCAATACCAATTACCAACCTAAATTCTGGTTGACATTAGACTTTTTAGTGCGATATAATGGTATGCTATTTAAAGTGTATTGATTGCTGCACTAGGCTAAAAAAGTATATCAATAATATCGGTAGCTAATATGGCCTAAGTAATGCCTAGATGCCAATTTTTTGTTGTTTATTAATGAGGTGAATATGGCAAAGCGCCGTAACCCGAAAAAAGAAAAGGCGCTACGAAACCAGGCCTACGCCAGAAAGTTTCGTAAACGGACCACCACAGGTAGAATGGGCAGAAGATTCCAACAAAGACCGCCCAAGAGTGAAGAGGAAGAAGGAACAGGAGCAGCAGCAATGGATGCTGCTGATTAATGTAGCTGGTTAAATTTGACTCTTTCATATTTTGAATTTTTAGGGTGTACACCAGTACACCCTTACTTGTGTTAGTGGTCAGTTGTCAGTTGGAAGAAAGAATGAAATTTCTCCCCTGTTCCCTGTTCCCTGTTCCCTGTTCCCTGTTCCCTGTTCCCTGTTCCCTGTTCCCTGTTCCCTGTTCCCTGTTCCCTGTTCCCTGTTCCCTTTATTTCACACTGATTTGAGTCCGGGCGTTGATAAGGGCTTGTCTAACTTGGAGAAAGCCTGTACCTCCATAGCTGTTGCGGGCTGCAACCACTTGACGTGGGGTTATGGCTTCATAAATGTCGGCGGCAAATGCGGGATGGATTTGTTGCCATTCTTCTAGATGCAAATCTTTGAGCAGTTTACCAGCGGCAATACTGGTTTTGACGACTTTGCCGACAATGTTATAAGCTTCGCGGAAGGGTACACCCCTGGCGGCGAGATAATCTGCAACATCGGTAGCGTTAGCAAAGTCTTCTGTAACTGCTGTTGCTAATCGTTGGTGACGAAATTCTAAACCTTCTTGCAGTAAAATTGTCATTGCTTCTAAACAGGCTTTGACTGTGTTTACACTGTCAAATATGCCTTCTTTGTCTTCCTGGAGATCTTTGTTATAAGCCAGGGGTAAACCTTTCATAATTACTAACATGGCTTGCAGATGACCAAATACTCGCCCGGTTTTGCCGCGCACTAATTCAGGTACGTCGGGGTTTTTCTTTTGGGGCATAATGCTAGAACCTGTGGCACAGCTATCTTTGAGGGTGATGAAGCGAAATTCTTCTGATGCCCACAGGATTATTTCTTCGGAAAGACGGCTGAGGTGAACCATAATAATACTAGCAGCACAGAGAAATTCTATGGCGAAGTCCCGATCGCTCACTCCGTCCAAGCTGTTAGCATAAACATTGTCAAAATGTAATAAATTGGCTGTATAGTGGCGGTCAATGGGGAAAGTTGTTCCCGCTAAAGCACCACAACCCAAGGGGGAGATATTCACTCGGCTGTAAACGTCTTCTAAGCGTTCCCAGTCCCGTTGTGCCATTTGAAAGTATGCCAGTAAATGGTGCGCTAAACTCACTGGTTGGGCGCGTTGCAGGTGGGTATAACCAGGAATCAAGGTTTCAACATTTTTTTCGGCTATATCAACTAATACTGTTTGCCAGTTCCGTAATTGTTGGCGAATTTGTTGAATTTGATCACGTAGGTATAATCTAGTGTCTGTACCTACTTGGTCATTGCGAGAACGGGCTGTGTGGAGTTTTTTACCTACATCTCCGACAATTTCCGTGAGGCGCTTTTCTACGGCAAAATGCACATCTTCGGCATCAACACCGGGTTGAAATTGCCCTTGACGATATTCTTGACGAACTTGTTCTAAACCGTTAAACAGTGCTTCCCCTTCTTCGTGGGAAATTATACCTGTATGTGCCAACATTTTGGCATGAGCTTGAGAACCAGTAATGTCATATTCGATAAGTTCAATGTCAAAACTGATACTAGCATTGAAACGAGCGATCGCTGGATGTAGCGCGGACTCAAACCGCTGACTCCAAGTTTGTTTTTCGGTCATAAATCTGAAGGGAAAGGAAGAAATTTGTAGATATTAGATTTTGAATCATACGCCTTATGTGAGTTAAAAATTTTGTTGTTTCATAAGCGAAATTACAAGGTTTTCAGTATCTAACTCAAGTTGCTAGTTATCTCGTTGAGGCTGGTAATGGGTAATTGGTAATAGGTAATTGCTAGTAAAAGCTCTGGTTTCATCCTGTTCATCCTTTAATCCTGGATATTACCTCGACTTCGCTCGATAACCACCTAATTCTGACAATTTACCTAACTGGCAACTTATATTATCTAAATAACTAATCCAAAATCTAAAATCTAAAATCTAAAATCACTTTAACCGTAACTAGTAAAACCTTTGAACAGATAACCAACAATTATACCAATCAACAATGCCCAAATTTGCCCAGTTTTGACAAAGTGATTCCAAGAGGCTTGTACTTGACCTAAAAGGTCTGGGTCTCTAACATTACCAAGATCAGCCAGAAGAGTAATATGTTCCTGTAAATTTCCTAGCAGTGGCAATAGTGAATCATTCAAGTGTTCCATAATTCTTTCACCAAAAGGTTTATCACCTGTTATCAAGATTTGAAGTAACTAATCAAATAAAAAGCTACCGCAATTATAAGAATACCCAGTAAGTGGGAAACTCAGTGGCTTTAGCCCTGAGAGGGAAACGGCACGAGCGGTTTTAACCGCCTTGAATATTTTTTCATTACCGCCTTGGAGTTAAGAAATTCGGGGTACCTTTGTGATGTACTTTCAACGGGACAATTACCGATTCAAAATTCCCAACTCTGTACGCATAATGTTTTGCACGCGATGTGCCTCCCATTTCTGGGGTAATGTTAGCTAGATGCCTCCGGCACGCTGCGCGAACGACCAGTTATAAGAGCTTTTTAGACTTGCAACACTGTTTCAGTGACCTTAAAACTGTTTAATTGCAAATGACAGAGCGGGGAACTAGCTTCGCATTCCAGGGTGTCGTGACTCAAATAACGGCTACGATGAGAGTAAACTCAGGGTGGTCTGGTCAGCACGGCTTGCTTAATTACTCTTGCAAGCCCAGTCCCTTTAGGGCTGGGTTACTGACACTTTACTACGTTCTGCCGCTAAACGTAATTTTTCTGAAGTTCGTAAAATTTGCCCAGCTAAAACCGCTGCACCAAAGCCATTATCTATATTAACTACACCTATACCAGCAGCACAAGAGTTAAGCATTGTTAATAGAGGTGCCAAACCAGAAAAGCTTGCACCATAGCCAATACTGGTAGGAACAGCGATTACGGGACAATCTGCCAAACCCGCTACAACACTGGGCAAAGCCCCTTCCATGCCCGCGACAACGATTAATACCGATGCTGATTCTAATACATGACGGTTGCTTAATAACCGATGAATTCCCGCCACACCTACATCCCAGAGGCGCTGTACATAAAAACCCGAAAGTTCCGCAGTGACAGCGGCTTCTTCAGCAACGGCTAAATCGGCAGTACCAGCGGAAAGAATGCCAATTTTACCGGGAAATCTGACTTCAATCACAGGGGGAACAATGGCACAAATTCGGGCTTGTTCGTAGTATTGGATACCTCTAACTTTTGGTTGTAATGCGGAATATACTTTTGGCTCAATGCGGGTAGCCATAACTACGGAAGTCCGGTGGCGCATGACTTCCATAATTTGAGCAATTTGTTCAGGTGTTTTACCTGGTCCCCAAATTACCTCCGGGAAACCGGTTCTTAATTGACGATGATGATCTATTTTAGCAAATTCACCTACGGATTGATAGGCTAAGTCTTTGAGGGAGTCGAAGGCTATATCTGGGGTTATTTTACCATTGGCGACGGCTTCTAAGAGCGATCGCAAATTTTCTGGTTGTGTCATGCAATTTTGGATTTTGGATTTTAGATTTTGGATTTCCCTTATTCAGTCAACAGTCAACTATTTCGTAACTTTAATTTCATGAATATTCCAAAAAGCACCACCAAGAGCAGAATATTGGATACCTTGAAACCGATTTCTGATTGCTGATAGAGAATAGGAATTAACCAAGTAAATGAAAGGTAAATACTCCTGTGTTAATTGTTGACTTTCGCCATAAATTTCCTTCAATTTAGCCTCATCAAACTCCTGTGCGCCTTGAATATAAAGTTCATTAATTTTCTTTTCCCAGTCAGCAACTTCCCAACCTTCAATCGGTTTTTGTCCAGCTTGTGGTTTTTGATTAAACATATGTAGTCCCCCTTCAGGAGACCACACATTAGCACCATCATTTGGTTCTAAACCCCCTGTCAAACCTATTAAACAAGCATCCCAATCTAAAGTGTTAGAAAGTTTATCTATAAAAGTATTCCAAGCCAATGGTGTAAAATCTACTTGAATACCAATTTTACTTAAATCCTGTTTAATTTGCGAACCCATTGATTCCCGAATTTTATTCCCCGCATTAGTTAATAATGCAAATCTCACCTCATTACCTTGATTATCTACTAAGAGATTTTTTTCATTATATTGAAATCCAGCTTTTAGTAGTAATTCTTTGGCTTTTTCAGGATTATAGTTATAAACCTTCAAGCCTTTTTCCGGTGATAAGAAATAAGGACTTTGAACAGAAATAGGAGAATTTTGGGGTGTACCTAAACCACGAAAAGTATTATTTAACATGGTTTGTCTATCAATAGCATAGGCTAATGCTTGCCGGAATTGCACATTATTAAACCATTTAGATTTAATTGGATCAACTAATGGTTGATTTTGTCTTTTTCCCTTATTTAAGTTAAAGGAAATAAAGGAAGTGCTAGAACTAGGACCCCCATTATATATTTTAAAATTCCCTTGTTTTTCCTGAACTTTTAATAAAGAAAAATAATCAGGGGAAACACCAATAGAATCTAAATCACCGGAACGAAATTGGAGTAAGGAAGTATCTGTTGACTCCACAATTTGCCAAATTATTCGTTCAATATAAGGTTGGGGTTTACCTTGAGCATCTTTACGCCAATAATAGGGGTTACGGCGAAAAATTATCCGTTGACTCGTATCATATCTTTCCAGTTTATAAGGACCATTAACAATAATTTCTTCAGGAGGAGTATCCACACCCCATTTATTCAGAAATTCCACTTTACCATCTTTATTTTTTGTTTTGACTGATTTCTCTAAAATATGAGCAGGTAAAATAGATGCTCCTGTATTCAGTAAAAAAGGTCTAAATGGTTCAGGGACACTAAATTCCACTCTTCTATTATCTATTTTTCTGACAGTTGGTAATTTGCGATCTTTCCCGACTCTTAAAACATCTCTAGTATCTGTAGGGATGTTTTCATTTAAATAAATATCATTATAGGTAAATACGACATCATCAACTGTTAATGGTTGTCCATCTGACCATTTTAAACCTTCACGCATGGTAAAGGTAATTTTGGTTTTATCTGGTGATATTTCCCATGATTGAGCTAATGCTCCTTCTATTTTACCGTTAATGGGATTTTGAGTTAATAATCCTTCATAGGTGTAACCAAAAATATTTGGTGATTCGGAACTCAGCGCAGCATTAAATGTTTTTGGATCACTCAAAATGCTTGTTACTAATTGGGGTACTTGAGCCGCATTTGTTTTTAATTTGGTTGGGTTACAAGCGGTAAGTCCTATTGCTGTAAAAGCAATAATAGTTATTAATAAAAAAAGGCGTTTTGTGGAATTGAGTATCTTTTTAGTTAATGTCATAGTTTTAATAATTAAACAGTTATCTAAGTTGATGAACGAGAATTAAACCAATTGAGAAAATCCTGCGTGATTGCAAAGTATTTAATTCCAGTATTGCGTAAAGCATTATTGGTAATGATAGTTTCTTGTAATTGTTGACTTAATAAGGGAGCATAATTAGAAGTTTTATCACGGTCAATTTCTGTGATTTTTAGTTCTAGTTCTCGTTTAAATTTCAATTTTTCTTGTTTTTCTAACTTGTAAACAGACACAGCTTCAATATAACAAATATTTGGTATAAATATCTTAACTGAATTAGGCGGATTATACAGCAAATCTTCTGCTTGCGAATCCTGTCCTTTCGCAATAGACATAAAAAAGTTAGTTTCTATATAAAGTATGGTCACTCTAATCTTCCTGATAATTAACTATAAATTTTCACAAAATAATGTATTTCTATTCATCATTTTGTGAATAGGTCTCTCCATGTTTTAAATTTGTTAGGATACCTATTTTTTCTAATTCTTGATATCCAGGTGGTATTTTTGATTTCCACTGATAAGCTAAGTCTCTCAGCCAAGATTCTATTAGGGTTTTTAGATAGAACTTAAATATTCTTTTTTCGCTGAATCTTGAGTCATAATGGCTGAGAATATCTCCTGCATTTAATGATATCAATGGCTCAGAGAATACGCCATTAATAGACTTGAAAACATTAATTTTTGTTAAATTTGCTAAAATAACAAATCGCGGGTTTTCTTGAGAGTTTCGTAAATATAGGTTGCTAACTTTTGATA
>NZ_JADEWA010000607.1:0-2608 GCF_015207865.1 Dolichospermum sp. LEGE 00246 | reverse complement strand
CTTTTACCTCCATTATCCGAATTTACATTTAAAGTTAAAACTATTTCTATTTTACCAACCTTTGATTTTGAAGTTGCCACTATAGAACTGAAAAAACCACGCTTTAATATAGGAAAGTCCCAATTAAACATTAAACGTCAACCACAACAAGCAGATTATTGGCCGGAAAAATTAGGTGATAATCTCACCTTAGAAATGGTATCAATTCCTGGAGGCACTTTTATCATGGGTTCTCCACCAGAGGAATTGGAACGCATGGACAGAGAAAGTCCCCAACATTCTGTCACAGTCCAACCCTTCTTTATGGGTAAATATCAAGTCACCCAAGCACAATGGCGATTTGTAGCACAGTTACCCCAAGTGAACCGTGAACTAAAATCAGACCCATCTAATTTTAAAGGTGCAAATCGCCCTGTAGAGTCTGTTTCTTGGGAAGATGCGGTTGAGTTTTGCGATCGCCTTTCACAATATACAGGTAGAACCTACCGTCTCCCCAGTGAAGCAGAATGGGAATATGCCTGTCGAGCGGGAACTACCAGGCCATTTCACTTTGGAGAAACAATTACAGCAGATTTGGCTAACTATAATGGTAACTATACTTATGGTCAAGGACCCAAAGGAGTTTATAGAGAAGAAACAACAGAAGTAGGGAGTTTTGGAGTAGCTAATAACTTTGGATTATACGATATGCACGGTAATGTATGGGAGTGGTGTCAAGATGATTGGCATAATAACTATGAAGGTGCGCCAACAGATGGTAGCGTATGGCTAGATAATGAAGAGAGTAGTAATAGAAAGCTGCTGCGCGGTGGTTCGTGGTACGGCCATCCTGAGAATTGCCGTTCTGCTTCTCGCCACTACCACGGCCTCGATCTCGACAGCGACGATATTGGTTTTCGGGTTGTATGTAGTGGTGCGGCGAGGACTTAGTAGCACTATGCGCTTTTGCCCTCTTGCTCTTTTCTTGTCTTATCCCTCTCGCATAGCGAGAAAATTTTTTTGTCAGAATCAGGATATCCACCGATTAAAGGATGAAACCAGGGATTTTATATTGTCAGCTTGCGACGTATAACTAACAACCGGAATTTTAGTCGGTTTCAACCGACTTCAGCTATGAGACAGAGAATTTATTCTCTGGCGTTGTTGATGCTAATAAATAAATGAAAGCAGGTGATAAAAAATGCCAAAAATTATTATTCATGAGTATGAAAGAACAGCACAGTATTTTATTGAAGATTTAGGTAATGGTATTCAATTAGAAATGGTGATGATTCCTGGGGGCAGTTTTATGATGGGTTCACCGGAAACAGAGGAAGGTAGCAATGATGATGAACGTCCTCAGCACCAAGTCACCATCAAAGCCTTTTGTCTGGGTAAATATCAAGTTACACAAGCACAATGGAAGGCTGTAGCTGCATTTCCACAAGTAAACCGTGAACTAAAACCAGATCCATCTAGATTTAAAGGTGATAATCGTCCTGTAGAGTCTGTTTCTTGGGAAGATGCGGTTGAGTTTTGCGATCGCCTTTCAAGGCATACTAAAAGACAATATCGTTTACCCAGTGAAGCTGAATGGGAATATGCCTGTCGAGCCGGAACTACCACACCATTCCACTTTGGAGAGACGATAACAACGAATTTGGCTAACTATAATGGTGAATTCACGTATGGCGATGGAGTTGAAGGAGTTTACAGAAAAGAAACAACAGAAGTAGGCAGTTTTGGAGTGGCTAATAACTTTGGATTATACGATATGCACGGGAATGTATGGGAGTGGTGTTTGGATGACTGGCATGATGATTATGAAGAAGCACCAAAAGATGGTAGTGCTTGGTTTAATAGCGACGATAAACTAAGTGACAAGCCAAGACGCACTGTACTGCGGGGCGGATCTTGGTTCACTCTTCCTCTTCGCTGCCGTTCCGCGTCCCGCAATGGCAACAATGGGGGCAATCGCGACACCCCCGACGTTATTATTGGTTTTCGTGTTGTTTGCGCTGTTGGGAGGATTCTTCAGTAGCCCTTTATACTTTTCCTCTTTTGCCCTTTGTACCCCACATTCCGCAGGTGTTTTTTGAATTTTCGGAATTATCCATAACCCAATGATAACAAGGCTTTCAGACAATGACACGCAATTCTATATTAGGGCGATGCCTTCGGCGCGGCGTAGCCATCGCAGATCTATCTAAAGCTAGAATCAAGCTTATTGAGAATAATGTCAATAAATCAGTTGGGTTGAGATTAAATTTATTGAATACCTCCATAAATAGCAAAAAGCATGAAGTGGTTATTATGACTGGGTTTTAGCTTTTTTATGAAATTCTTTTTTTGACAAAATAACCTGCTGGGAAAAATATTTTGAGTATATTTACTCATGCTGAATGTGGGAACAACCGGAATTTTAGTCGGTTTCAACCGACTTCAGCTATGAGACAGAGAATTCATTCTCTGGCGTTGTTGATACTAACGATACTAACTTCCATTCTCTGGCGTTGTTGATACTAACTTCTTGGTTTATTTTGTCAATAAATTTACAGCAAATTGTCATCAAACCCGGAACAAGAACCCCACCCCCAACCCCCTCCCCGCAAGCGATGAGGGGGCTAAG
>NZ_JADEWA010000606.1:0-2611 GCF_015207865.1 Dolichospermum sp. LEGE 00246 | reverse complement strand
ATTAAAACCTTCAAGTTTCTTAATCAGTTTGTTGAGAAACAAATTGAAGTAAGCGACAATGAAGAAAAAACGATAGAAAGAATGTTTAAGTTCTTATTTGAACCGGCTCACTATGAAAAAATAAAAGAAGCCTTAGAAGATTTAGAAATTTCCGTCGAGGATATTGAAAATATAACTATTAAAGATAACGAACAACTTATTGAAGTAGAAACCGACGAAGAAAATAATAGCGGCAACAATGACTGATACACAATAGTAGGGGCGGGGAAACCCCGCCCTCCATTGTATTTTATGAGAACGAGAATTGCTGTATCAAATAGGAAACTGATAGATAAGCACCTTACCTTGCCAGTTTTCTTCTACAAATACAAGATATTCATCATTAGCACGACGGAAAGCACGGATACCATAGGGAATATCAACCCAACCACTTTCTTTCCCAACTTCTGCACCTGGAGTCATCTTTTTCACGAGTTCTCCGGTAGCAGTTTTATAAACATATACCTCGGCGGTTTTTACACCCACTGCAAACACATAATCACCAGCTACACTCATGGCTGCGGTAGCAACTAATCCTTTACCTGTAGTGTCGTAGGGAACGACAGTGCGCCATTTGGGAGTACGATTTCCTTGACTCCAATTATCGAAGCGAGCAATTTCTGATCCTATGACTTTGGCATCATCAGCAAATGCAGGATGTTCCATCGTAAAACCGGATAAATACATGGTATCTGTTTCGGGAAAATACTCAATCCGTCGCAAGTCTTTGAACGTGCTAGGAGTTTTGAGTTTTTTCATCGAACTATAGGTATAAATGGGATTTCCTTTAGTATCTAATCCCTGTAAAGGATAATGACGAATACCATCTTCAGTTCGCAAAGTTTTCCAAACATCTCCTTTGCTATCTACCCACCAACCTCCGATATAGGGATAATCTTGACTGCTATCATATTCATTTTTTTCAAATGCACCATTGCCATTACTATCGCGCCAAATCCATTCTCCGTTTGCGGGTTGATTGGGTGGCCAATTGCCATGAACAGATTGTTTATTCTGATCATTAGTACCCACAAACATCCCAGCAGGAATGGCAATTTCACCATCTGTATTCGGTTGAAACCGATAAATTTGCAAAAAGCTATTGTACATATCTGTCAGGAATACAAAAGGTTTACCTTGAATCCGCCGCACAAAAGTTCCATCTGGTGATGTATGTAGACGTGGATCTTGAGCGTATTTAAAAGGATTAAGTGTGTAGGCTTTATAAGTCCACTGTTTACCAGCAGACTTGCTATAATCCATGACATATTTTTCTTGTTTGGTGAATATATTTACACCATCTGTTTTTGGATCTGTATCTGCATTATCTACAAATATTAATCCTAGTAATTGCCATACTATTTTTCCTGATGGCGAAAATTTTCTTAAATCTGTTCCCGATGTATTAAAGCCATTATTATTTACATAAATATTGCCTTTGGCATCTGTACCAACTCCAGTAATGCCGTAGAGTTTGGATGTTTTTACTTCTCCAGGTACACCACCAAAAACACCTTTTTTATCCCCAAAAGTATCCACGCGAACTGGCTGATTATTAATATTGTAAATTACCAATTGTTGATTAATCCCATTTTCTGCTACTAACAGTCTGCCGAGATTATCAATGGCTAATGCTGATGGTTTATCAACATCTGTAATTTCTTGAGGTAATTTCTTTCCGGCTGGAGAATAATTGACAATTTTTCCAAATTTAGCACCTTTTTGATTTTGAATAATCCACAAACTACCTTTTTTATCAATGGTAATTTTTTCGGGACTATTAACGGTAAATTTGTTTATCTCTGCCATTGTTTCGGTGTTATAAACCCGAACAATATTCTCCCCAGCATTACTAACAAATAGGTGATTATTTATTGTTGCTATTCCTGTGACTTCATGGCTTTTGCTGGTAATTAACATACTTTTATCCCAGCCATTCCCTTTCTCAAAAGGTGCAGGTTTTCCTGTTAAGTCATAACGTCTGACGCAATACCAAGTTTGTCCTTGGGGAGGATAATCTTCTTTTGTTTGATCTACTCCACCTTGAATCATAGAAATATAAATATATTTGCTATTTACTGTTATTGCTTTACCCCCTAAACGATTCCAACCATGTGTATCTTCGAGGATAAAAATTGGTTTACCATCTTTATATATTCCTGCTTCACTACCAGCTTCATCCCAAGCACTATTTGTATAAATTGTCCCGTCATCTTTGACATACATTCCTTCTATATTATTTTGTACTCGCAATTTACCATTACCAATGGTATTTCCTAACCAAGAAGTAATATATGTAATTTCAGGAGTTCTGACTGCTTTGGATTTTTTAGTTGTGGCTAAATCCATTGTCATACCAACAAATGTTACGAGTAGTCCACAGGTTAGACCCAATAAAATCTTGAAAGTTATTTTTTTTCGCCAATATCTCCTCGAAAATAAGTTATGAAGATATTGATAAAGTTTGTAGCAAGTTTTACTAATCTGCATAAATAATTCGGTTGCTGTAATATGCTTTTTGAATTTTTAATTTATCCCTGTGGGATAGGCTTTTAAATTCTTACTCATAAAT
>NZ_JADEWA010000605.1:0-2639 GCF_015207865.1 Dolichospermum sp. LEGE 00246 | reverse complement strand
CAGTAATGGCAAACAGGATCAGGGCAAGAACCGTACATCTAAGGTAATACCTGAAAAGCGGATATTATTCGAGCAGTTGTCTTGACAATTATTCGATTAAGAATCCCCGCGTCTTTAGACCGGGGAGTGTCAATTTCACGATACGTCATCTACCGCGCGAGTTCGTCAATCCTGTTACATTGATGACAACCGCTCGCTGGTGTCTGATGCTGGAAATTTAGCCGCACTACTTCTGAGATTCCGCAAAGACCATAATACAGCCTATCACCGCATTGTCAAAACTATCCGTTTAATTGCCCCCTTTTTTGATGATTTTGTCCTTGAACCTAGAGGTAATAATGTTATTCTCAACTGGCGAGAAAAAGGCTCAGATCAAGTATTTGGTCTACACCAATTTTCGGACGGTACTTTGCGTGCTATTTGCCTGACTACGTTGCTTTTGCAGCCAGAAAATGAACTTCCAGAACTCATTATTGTTGATGAACCGGAACTTGGTCTTCATCCCTATGCGCTCAATGTTGTAGCTGGGATGTTTGCTAAGGCTTCCTATCATACACAAATTCTCATCAGCACCCAATCTACTTTGCGATCGCTTGCGGAGGATAAAAATACAGATGTTTTCTTTACCACCATGATTGATTTGTATGCAATTCATCATAATTTTCCGGGATTAGCTAAATCCATTGGAATCGAAGTAATTCGGAGTAAATGTCCTCACTTTAATTCATGGCTATTAAAACTCGAATCATTGGGTAAATAAGGCATTGATACCCCCAACGTTAACGGGGGTAGATTTTTGTGTTCTTGAAATGCGATCGCCAGATAAATTCTCATGAAATTCATTGAATCTTATAAAAGATAAAAGTAATGACTCAAAAGTATTACTGGCTGAATTTTGGATTTTTGATGACAACCTTTTTTCATCAGAACTTTACCTAAACAAAGACAAAAGCTCTCAAAAAAATCAGTGTAATCAAGTAATCGTTTAAATTCATATTTAGCAAGTTACGAAACTTCCTTAACCACTTGCTGAAGAAGTCGCAAACTTTAATGGCAAAGATACTATATAACGGTATCCTGACTCTACTGAACCTTGAATAGAAATTTGTCCATGATGTAACTCGGCTAAATGACAACTTAACAAAAGTCCCAATTTCTCACGAGAAATATTAGCAGATAACTTTCCAGTTTTTTGGAATAAACCATTACTGAAAATATCTGAGCAAAAATCAGGTAGATTTAGGTAATTTTCTGGCTTAACATAATCATTTTTCCGCTCATCTGCCGCAGTCTGCATTTGCGAAGAATTTAGGTAAAAACAAGAATCATAATCAGTAACACTATCTCTTAAGTAAGTGTGAGATACCCACACAGTTAGATTTAGCGTATTTGCTTTATAGGCAACGTGGATTCTGATTATACTACCCAGAGCGTAAATTTGAATCACGCTGAAAATTAAATTGTACAAAATTTGTCGCACCTTATCCTTATCTAAGGATAAAAGGCGATTCCGTCCTGGTTCTATAGATAAACGAATATTTTGCTCACGACGGACAGCTAATTCCTCTAAGGAATTAATAGCCTGTTGACAGAGCATTTCAATATCTACAGGAACTAAATTGAGCAGGTGATAATTCTTATTAATTGGGTCTAATTCAGTAATTTCATTAACTAAAGAAAGTAAATACTTGCCACTATGTTGAACAATTGCTAGATATTCGCTCTGCTTGGTTGTCAAAGGACCATAAATTTCTCTTCCTAAGACACTAACCATACCTAATATAGATGTTAATGGTGTGCGTAACTCTTGAGTTAGCTGGTTCAAAAGTTCTAATTTAATTTGTTGAGTGAAATCAAAGTCTGTTTCTACAGTAGGAGGAACAATTTTTAAGTCAATTATTTGCTCTTCTAAAAATGGAGATGGGCGCTTAGAATGAGTATTCTGTGCTGCTGGATTATTTTGTAATAATCGGTTGCGCTCAAACTCACTCATGCTCCAACGCGCAATTATTTGTAAAAATTCAATATCACGGGTTGTAAAATTATGAGGCTGACGATCCATAACTGCTAATGTACCTAAGCAGTTACCACTGGCATCAATTAAAGGCACTCCCAAATATGCACTGATACCATAATTCTTGACTAAAATACTATCTTTAATCCCAGAGTTTGTTTCTTGTCTTACATCATTAATAATTAGCATTTGCGAAGTTTCTACCACCTGAGAACAAAATGACTCCCGACGTAAAAGTTGGCGTTTAGAAGCTAAATCATTCATTAATCCTAACCGAGATAAGCCCACCGCCGATTTGAACCAATGAAATTTTTGATCAATAAATCCTAAAATAGAAATTTCCACTTCTAGAAAGTGAGCAGCAGTTTGAGCAGCTTCTTCAAATACTGGAATCATTTCTGATTGTTGCAAACCCAGGTTCAATAATGCTTGTAGGCGTTGTTGTTCTTTTGTATTTACATAATTTCCATCATTTCGAGGAGTAAATAATTTATTGTTTGAATTTGCCATTGTGATTATTAGCCTAATAACTGCTTGATATGTAAATTTACACAACCCCTAGAGGTTATTTCATCCCTATTTTTAAGCATTCCCAAATTTTTGACTACAATCAATAATAAAGAAC
>NZ_JADEWA010000604.1:0-2642 GCF_015207865.1 Dolichospermum sp. LEGE 00246 | reverse complement strand
AATTCTTTCTCCCCCCACCTCCCCTACCTCCCCACACCCACATACTGAAATCCAGCCCTAACCATTGCTTGACGGTCAAGAAAATTACGACCATCAATCATGACCGCGTGGTTCATTAATTTTGCCATTTTCCCATAGTCCAAAGTGCTGAACTGTTGCCATTCGGTGACAAGTACCAAAGCATCACAGCCATCTGCTAGTCTTTCCGCGTCGGTTTCTACTAACACACCAGAAAGACCATGACGCATTCCTGTTTGAGAAATAATCGGGTCGTAAGCCTTGACTTTCGCTCCCAGTCGGTTGAGTTGTTCAATCAACATGAGTGCCGGTGCGTCCCGTAAATCGTCTGTATCTGGTTTGAAGGTTAAACCGAGTAGTCCCACAGTTTTACCTTTGAGGATTTTTAAAGCTTGTTGAAGTTTTTCTAGGGCGATGAGGCGTTGACGTTCGTTAACACTGACAGCAGCTTTCATAAGTTGGGCTTCATAGCCATAATCATCAGCGGTGTGAATGAGGGCGGAAACATCTTTGGGGAAACATGAACCACCCCAACCAATACCAGCTTGTAAGAACTTGCTACCAATGCGGGAATCTAAACCGATGCCTTTTGCTACTTGCGTAACATCCGCACCGACGCGATCGCATATATTGGCAACTTCATTAATAAAACTAATCTTGGTGGCTAAAAAGGCATTAGCCGCATATTTAATCATTTCTGCGGAACTGAGGTCTGTTACTAACACTGGAACGGAAGGTAAAGACTGATTAGCCGCAAATTTGCGTTCTATGATTGGTGTATATAATTCTTTCATCATGCCTGTGGCTTGTTGACTATTACCACCTAAGACAATCCGGTCAGGATTAAAGGTATCATAAACTGCTGAACCTTCCCGCAGAAACTCTGGATTACTGACTACATCAAACTGGTGAGCAATCTCCGATAATTTCTCCTCACTGCTTGTATCACCAGATGCAGCTAATGTTTTTTGACGCTCTGCAATCCCATCCACAACAATCATTCTTACCCAGTCGCCAGAACCAATAGGAACAGTAGATTTGTTCACAATGACCTTATAACCACCATTGAGATTTTCACCAATACCACGAGCTACCGCTTCTACGTAGCGAGTATCACTTTCACCATTGGGCAAAGGAGGAGTTCCCACAGCAATAAACAGGATTTCTCCATGATGAACACCAGCAGCGAGATCACTAGAAAATTCAATATTGCCACTATTAATAGCAGATTGCATAATTTCCGAAAGTCCTGGCTCAAAAATCGGTGACTGCCCAGACTTCATTAATTTTACTTTTTCTTCGTTATTATCTATGCAAATTACATTATGGCCAATATAAGCCAAACAAGCACCTGTTACTAAACCAACATAACCAGTACCAATTACGCAAACACGCATTTTTAAAACCCCTGTTTTTTATAGTTGTCAGTTGTCAGTTGTGAATCAATGATTGGTGATCCTTTAGGTAAGGCGTAATGCTAAACCTGTTGGAAACGTTGACGGAAATCTTCAATCATCAGTTTTAAACCATCTTGCAGAGGAATAGTGGGTTCCCAATCTAACAAAGTCTGTGCCTTGGTGATATCGGGACGACGACGACGGGGATCATCAGCAGGTAGGGGTTCAAATTTAATTTCTGCATCTGGGTTAATCAGGTTTTGTACAGCCTGAGCTAGTTCTAAAATCGTATATTCATCAGGATTCCCCAGATTTATGGGTCCTGTATGTTCACCATTCATTAACCGCATTAGCCCATTTACTAGGTCGGAAACGTAACAAAAGCTCCGGGTTTGTTGACCTTCACCATAAACAGTTAAAGGCATACCTCGTAATGCTTGCGCCACGAAATTGCTGACTACGCGCCCATCATTTTCCAACATTCTCGGTCCATAAGTGTTGAATATCCTGGCGACGCGAATCTCGACTTTATTCTCTCTGTAGTAGTCAAATGCCAGGGTTTCAGCCATTCTTTTGCCTTCGTCATAACATGAACGAATGCCAATGGGATTGACGCTGCCTCGATAATCTTCAGTCTGGGGATGAATTTCTGGATCTCCGTAAACTTCGCTTGTAGAAGCTAATAAAAATCTGGCTTTAACCCGTTTGGCTAAACCTAACATATTGAGTGTACCAATGACATTAGTTTTAACAGTTTTAATGGGGTTATACTGGTAATGCACAGGAGACGCTGGACAAGCCAGATGATAAACCTGATCCACTTCTAAGCGAATTGGTTCAGTAATGTCGTGACGAATCACTTCAAAATTAGGATTGTCTAACCAATGGAGGATATTATGTTTCTTTCCTGTGTAGAAATTGTCCAAACAAATGACTTCATGACCATCATTCATTAATCGGTCAATCAGATGAGAGCCAATAAAACCAGCACCGCCTGTCACTAAAATTCTCATATTTTCCCTTCTACTAACATCTACTTTCAGTATCCATATCATGCTGTTTTATATTACCCATATTGGCAACAAAAAAGCAGAGTTAATTTGACACTCCCCGCTCTAAAGAGACGGGGATTCTTAAGATTTTACAATCCTAATATCCTGTTCACACAGGTTCCCAGACTCAGTACGTTTGCACAAAAGTGCGTGCTGATACCGCCAGTTGCTCTAC
>NZ_JADEWA010000603.1:0-2646 GCF_015207865.1 Dolichospermum sp. LEGE 00246 | reverse complement strand
GTATGTAATAAATATTATTTAATAAATTGAGTGGATAAACTCTATTGGCTTGACCAAATTAAACTACAAGACCGCCCCAAGGTTGGCGTTCAGGCGTTTTATTTAAGTAAGATTAAACAGCAGGGCTATCCTGTTCTGCCTGGTTTTGTGGTAGAAGCGGATGTTTTACGGCAATTCCTGGAAACTCTCAATAGTTCAGAGTCGTTAATTGCTGATTTACCCTATTCTTCTCTACATTTAGATGTACATAATTGGCGACAACTGCAACAGGTAGCCGGACGCTTACGTCAGGAAATTATCTCAGCGACTGTGCCACCTCATTGGGTGAGGACAATTTTTCAAGCAGCCAGACAATGGCAAAGAAGCAGTTTAATTTTGCGTCCCAGTTTGGCAATATCAAATAACCAAGAAATGAAAAATGTATCTGGGTTATTAGAACCAGTATTTTGTCCTTGTGAAGAAGAGGAAATAGGTGAAGCTTTAAAGCTGCTTTGGAGTCAGTTATTCCGGGCGAGAAGTTTACTATATTGGCACAGTGCGGGGATTAGTTTGCCTAGCATTAATTTAGGGGTGTTAGTGCAACCAGTTGACAATGCGATCGCTTCTGGTGTAATCAATACTAAATCATCGGCATGGGATATTGAAGCTACTTGGGGTTTAGGACTAGCAATTACCAACGGTGAAGTATTACCAGATGTTTACTACATAGAACCAAAAACCGGCGCAGTGGTAGAAAGACAATTGGGTAATAAGATGTTGGCGTATCGTCTTAATCATGGTAATGCTTTTACAGATGAACAACTGCAACCAACATTAGATACTGATTTTTTATTAGCTTATATTTTAGAAGAATCTCAACAACAAGAATATGCTTTGCCAGAAGAATTCTTGCAAGAATTAATTACTGTAGGCAATCAAATAGTCAGTGAATTAGGTGCAACTTTAACTATGAAATGGACAGTTGCCAAAGAATCTTTAGCCACAAAACTCTATATTACAGAAGTTACTGTTCCCCAATCTGTAAACAAGAGTGTGCAATTTATTCAAGGCGTTGGGGCAGCCAGAGGGAGAATTATTGCTAATGCCCATATTTTTAATTCATCACAAAAAGCAATCCAAGTTCCTCAAGGCGTAATTCTCATCGCCCCAATGATTACTCCTGATTGTTTGCCCTTACTACAAGGCGTTGCGGGGATTATTACAGAACAAGGGGGATTAACTAGTCATGGGGCGATTTTAGCCAGAGAGTTGGGTATTCCTGCGGTGGTGAATGCCACTGGTGCAACAACTATTTTACAAGCAGGTGAAAAATTATTAATAGATGGTGATAAGGGAGAAGTATATCGGCTCACCGGAGATGAGGAAAATTTTCCTAGTGAGGAGATAGAAGGATTAATTAAAGAGGAAAAAATTGTCAGTTACCAGCCAATAAATTTACCCATAATTGCGACTAAGTTACTCATAAATTTGAGTCAAGAACGATTAATTAAACAAGTAAAAAGTTTACCTGTGGATGGGGTGGGATTATTGCGTTCAGAATTAATGATGTTAAATATTCTGGAGAAAAAACATCCTCAAGAATGGTTGAAAGCCGGAAGAAAAGCGGAATTATTAGAGTTATTATCTAAGCAAATTATGCAGTTTGCCCGTGCTTTTTCACCCAGACCGATTTTTTATCGGTCTTTAGATTGGCTACCTCATGATTTGCCATCATTGAGTACAGATCCCCCATTATCAAAGTCATCAATTATCAGCGATCGGGGTATTTTCAGCTATATACAAAATCCGGCTGTTTTTGAATTAGAATTACAAGCTTTAGCGATAGTTCAAGCATCTGGCTATAGAAATATTAATTTGCTATTACCTTTTGTCCGC
Source organism: Dolichospermum sp. LEGE 00246 (assembly GCF_015207865.1). Classification (NCBI taxonomy): domain Bacteria; kingdom Bacillati; phylum Cyanobacteriota; class Cyanophyceae; order Nostocales; family Aphanizomenonaceae; genus Dolichospermum; species Dolichospermum sp. LEGE 00246. The sequence goes on along the minus strand of NZ_JADEWA010000603.1, from coordinate 771 downwards.
AGTGTTGAAGAATTTGTATTTTGTCGTCACAAGGTTGAGCAAGCTGGGCTAATGCAAATATCCCAGTTTCAATTATGGATGATGGCAGAAGTTCCTAGTGTATTATTTCTATTACCTGAATATATTAAAGCTGGTGTGATGGGTATTTCCATTGGCACAAATGATTTAACACAATTATTGTTAGGAATAGATCGAGAACAGGGAAAACCAGGAATAGGCTCGAAATATCTTGATGAAAGTCATCCAGCAGTGATGGGTGCAATATCTCAATTAATTAAAATGTCTCAAGCTGGGGGTATTTCCTGTTCTATCTGTGGTCAAGCTCCGGTGCTTTATCCAGAAATGATTGATAAATTAATAGAATGGGGGATTAGTTCTATTTCTGTAGAACCGGAAGCAGTGGAAAGGACTTATCAAGCGATCGCTCGTGCTGAACAAAGATTAATTTTAGCAGCAGCAAGGAAGCAACTGGAAAATTTGTAAATTTTTTTAATTGCTCATCAAGAACAGAAAAAACGTATCCGCTCAATAAATGGGGGCGAACCACCTATTCGGGAAGTAACCGTTCACGGGGGGTACAAAAAACACTCTATATGAGATTCCACGAAAACAGCATGAAAAACGTTATAGATTTGATTTTTTTAGGTCATTTGAAATTCGCAAAATCTCTATATCGGTTTGCTAATCGTTTTCTAGCCAATTTAAGAACCATTCGTTAATATGTCAAGTTGCCTGAAAAACCCAACAGACAAAGCTTTCAGGTTTTTTAAT
>NZ_JADEWA010000076.1:0-16309 GCF_015207865.1 Dolichospermum sp. LEGE 00246 | reverse complement strand
GCCCCCAACCCCCTCCAGTATCAAAAGCTTATCCTTTTCTTCCCCCCGCTGCGGGGGGATTTAGGGGGGTGCGATGAGGGGGCTAGGATGTACCTTATATTATATGATTGGAAATCGCTGTAAAATATTTATGCTAGAATATAGTCAAAATGTCTAAAATAGTCATAGTATGCAAACCTATAGTCTTACAGATGCGCGAAATAAACATGGTGAGGTTTTTGACAAAGCTGCTATAGAACCAGTATTACTAACTAAACAATCACGTCCTAGTCATGTCATTATTTCCGCAGATAGCTACCAAAAATTAATTAATAGATTGCAAGAATTAGAAGATATGCAGTTAGTTCAAAATGCTGAAACTGCTTTGAGTCATTCAAAAATGGTGGGTACAGAGGCTTTTACATCTGCACTGGAGCATTTTGCTAATGGCGCGGCTTGATGGTTTAGCAACTGTTCTGGATTTTCTCAATGGTTTACAACCTAAAATAGCAGCGCAAATAGCAAAAAAGGTTTTGGCTTTGAATGTTGAACCTTTACCAAATGATAGTGAACAACTATCTGGTTATCAGGGTTTTTATCGAGTAGATAGTGGTGAATATCGAATTGTTTATAAATACTTTCCAGATCAAGATTTAGTAGAAGTAATTTTAGTTGGTAAGCGCAATAATGATGATGTTTACAAAAGATTAAAACGGTTATTAGGATAAACTGGTTCTTCTACTAATTCAAACAACAAACTAGGAAATTGTTTGAACTTTTCTAGTAAAATTCAGCACAAACTACTGTCTATTTAGGAAAAAGTACCTGACGCTACATTTTTTTTCATAAGTTTTTCTTGTTAATCTAAAGTTAGTTAATCAAAATTTACTTAGAAAGGAACTCATAAATGATTATCGTCATGAAGGTTGGTTCCCCCCAGGAAGAAATAAATCGCATTACTACAGAATTATCTAGCTGGGGACTAACACCCGAAAAAATTATTGGTCAACATAAGGTGGTCATTGCTTTAGTTGGGGAAACGGCTGATTTAGACCCCCCCCGCATTCAAGAATTGAGTCAATGGATTGAACAAGTATTACGAGTGGAAGTACCCTATAAACGAGCCAGTCGTCAGTTCCGTCACGGACAAGGCTCTGAGGTGGTGGTGAATACTCCTCAAGGTGATGTGGTGTTTGGTGAACATCATCCTTTGGTAGTTGTCGCTGGACCATGTTCTGTGGAAAATGAAGAGATGATTGTAGAAACGGCACTGCGGGTAAAAGCGGCAGGAGCGAAGTTTTTACGCGGTGGGGCATATAAACCCCGCACGTCACCTTATGCTTTTCAAGGTCATGGTGAAAGTGCTTTGGAATTGTTAGCTACAGCCCGGAAAGTCAGCGGGTTGGGGATTATCACCGAAGTAATGGATACGGAAGATTTGGAGAAAATTGGCGAAGTTGCCGATGTGATTCAGGTGGGGGCGAGAAATATGCAGAATTTCTCCATGCTGAAGAAAGTGGGAGCGCAACCCAAACCAGTGCTGTTAAAACGCGGTATGGCTGCCACTATTGAAGATTGGTTAATGGCGGCTGAGTATATTTTAGCGGCGGGCAATGCCAATGTAATTTTGTGTGAACGGGGAATTAGAACTTTTGACCGTCAGCATACTCGCAATACCCTGGATTTATCGGTTGTACCAGTATTGCGAAAATTGACCCATTTACCGATTATGATTGATCCTAGTCATGGTGTGGGTTGGTCTGAGTTTGTCCCTGCTATGGCTATGGCGGCGATCACAGCAGGTACGGATTCGTTAATGATAGAAGTACATCCCAATCCAGCTAAAGCCTTATCGGATGGACCCCAATCTTTAACCCCAGACCTGTTTGATAAATTAATGTCAGAATTGGCGGTGATTGGTCAAGTCATGGGAAGGTGGTCAAATTAATGCCGCCATTCGCTTTTTAAGGTCCAATCCCAGACAATTCAGGGCGCAGACCCTGCGCCCCTACAGTAAGATGTCACTACTTTCTAGAACCGTTTCATCTAGGCTTTCTCTAATCCTACGGATTGGTAAATTAGCAATTAAAGCTGTTGTCCGTTGGCTGCTTTCTAGGCAAAACTCTAAACCGTCTGTTTCTATTTCGACATAGCGACAAACGATTTCCAGGATTTCCCGACGCATTTTTTCTAAAGTTTGGGGGTCTAAGTCCGCACGGTCATGGGATATTACCACTTGCAAACGACGTTTAACGTCATCGCGGCTGTTATCGGGACTACGAACAAAAAATTTTTCTAAAATTTCAAGAATCATTGCGGGTATGTGTAAGGCAGAAACACTGGCAAGTAAATTAAACAATCTTTGACCACAACATCTTTCTCAACCGAGAGAAGATGTTGTTATTAGATGAGTCAAGCTCCAGAAATTCGACAGTTTCCCCTTCCAATCTCCGAGCAATATTCTCAAAAGCGGTGGCAGCTAAAGAGGAAGTGTCTGATAATACTAAAGGTTCGCCACGATTGGTAGAAACAATCACCCGCTCATCATCGGGGATGATTCCAATTATGGGGATGGCGAGAAGTTCCTGAACATCTTCTACAGACATCATATCATTTGCCTGTACCATTGCCGGTCTAATCCTGTTAACTATTAAGTTAATTTTTTTGACACCTTGGGCTTCGAGTAATCCCACTACCCTGTCAGCATCACGGACGGCAGAAATTTCGGGAGTGGTAACAATTAGGGCTTCTTTAGCGGGTGCAGTCGCATTTTTAAACCCCATTTCAATTCCTGCGGGGCAGTCAATCATCACATACTGGTACTTTTGCGCTAAAGCATTTACCAGTAACTTCATTTGGTCGGGTGTAACGGATTCTTTGTTGCGATGTTGGGTAGCTGGGAGAAGTACCAAATTAGGTTGTCGCTTATCTCTAACTAAAGCTTGTTCTAAACGACACTCCCTTGCCAAGACCTCTACTGCTGTATAAACAATACGATTTTCTAGTCCTAGAAGTAAATCTAAATTTCTCAGCCCAAAATCTGCATCAATTAAGGCTACTTGTTTGCCTCTTTTGGCTAAAGCCATCCCTAAATTAGCTGAAACTGTGGTTTTACCGACTCCCCCTTTACCGGAGGTAATGACAATAATGCGAGTCATGATAATGCTTTATGAAAGTTCAGGGAACAACAATAAAATATTTTTATTGCTATTGATTGATTCTAATTTAGTAACCTAACAAAAATTAATTACATATCCAGTATATTGCAGGTAAATGAGGTACAAATATTAATTATCAAACCTTGCCCCGAAAGGGTTTTACTGCTGACTGTTAAAAACTGCCGTAGATTCTTAACTGAGCAAGAATCTTAGATCAGATTTTGTGTAATTAATTGCATTCGACTACTTAATTGACTGCGGGAAAAATCATCGGCTTTAACAATGCGAATTCCTTCAGGTGTAATATGTGCAACTTCAGGAAAGAAGCCGGTGAGGGTTTTTTCTGGGGATCTAGCAACAGCATCAGCTATTCGCAATTGGGTTGCTTCCATTTGCAAAGCCATGATCAGAGATTCCCGATTCCCACCGGCACCAGCATGGGCAACTCCCCGCAATCGTCCCCAAATGAGAATATCCCCATCGGCAATAACGATACCACTAGGATTGATATCTCCCAAGATGATTACCGTACCGGGATGACGAATTTCCACACCTGATCTGACCGTCATTTGCAGATAGAGGGCATCTGCTAGGGCGCTGGGAGTCGGTTGAATATCCGAGGTGAGGGATGTTTGGAGTTGGATTTGTTCTACGGAATAACCCAGGGTACAAGCGGCGATCGCAGTTTGCCTTCGACTGGTAGCTACAGATTTTAGTTGAATTTGGTATGTATTTAAAGTTTCTGCCAAATCTTGCAATTGTCTGTTATCTAACAATCTATCTTTGGCTACTAGATGCAGGAATGTATTTGGTTTCCGTAAGCGATCGCCCGCATTGAGACGCTGTTTCATTTGTTGCCAAATTTCCCCCCAATTAAATTCTGATGCCGGTACTTGCAACTCGGTGGGCAAAATTAATAATAGTCGCTCTCCTTCAGTTTTTAACTGAACTTGAATATTATGATCTACCTTTTGTTCTATTAATTCTAAATCAGGATTTGGTAAATTAGCTAAAATAGCACCAGCCCCCCCCCCATTAGGAATATTAAATTCTGGATTTTCAGCAGCAGAATTACCCTTTAAATAAGCAATTACAGAATTTAACTCTGAATTAGTAGGGATAATGGGACCAGATTCTACTTGATAATCATCAAAATCTGTATTTACCTTGCCAGAGTTAGAATTATTTACCTCTTGATCAACTTGATAAAAAACCGATTCTGATTTAAGAAATTCAGAATTTATTTCATCAGGTTTAGCAGAATCAGCAACATCTACATTGTCTGGGACAGAATGGGAATTATTTACCTTTTTATCAACCTGATGAAAAATTGATTCTGACTTAGGAAATTCAGAATTTATTTCATCAGGTTTAGCAGAATCAGAATTCATGCAGCACTAGCCAAAATACACTAAAATTTGAGATTTTCATAAAAGATTGAGAATGGGTAATGGGTAATTAATTGGTAATTGGTAAGACTCCATTGGTGTCAACTTAAGTTAAAAATGGCTTATCTGTTGGCTTCCACACCCGCCCGGAAATTCATTTCCGGGCTAACAGCGAAAGTAAACTAAAGTTTACTCAAAAATTTCCGGGTTATTTAGTCATCTTCAGATGACTTCTGCTATTAGACTGGGAATTCATTCCCAGGCGGGATCTTGCCTCTTGCCTTTCCCTATTCCCTATTCCCTATTCCCTATCAATCTTTGATAAACTAATCCTAAAGCATCAGTATTACCGACATTACCGGGAAACAACACCACTGGCAAATTAGGAAACAGGGGATGATCAGATGGGGTAATTACCATTGAACAACCTGCTAAAATTTGACCAAGTAATCGGGCTGAAGTTAAAGCCAGTCCCGTACTCAAGACATCGTTAGAAGTAATACCCCCCTTACTGATTAGGAATCCTAGATCAGATGGTAAACCCTGGACAATATCCATAAGTAAAGCTGAAACTGTATTGCCAAAATCTAATCTAGTTTTGACATCTTTAAAAGCCAATTCCTGACGGCTAGTATAAACTACTGGCGTTTTACCAGCACCATGTACTACTTTGACATTTTCGATAATCTCGATTAGCAGTTTAGCAGATTCATTTACCCCATTCTCAAGTAATCTGCCCACATTCACTTCTATACCTACCGTCCCCTCAACTTGTAATAATGATTCTAACTGTTGAGTTGTCTTTTTAACGTGAGAACCAACAATAATTACACCGGGTTTACCACCGCGCACATATTTTGCCATATTTTCAGCAGCAATGGGTTGGGGTGGCAAGGCAGCCAAAGCTGTTAAAATACTAGCAGCAGAACGGAATAAAAAGCGTTTTCCCCGACTTGCGGCTGTTAATACATCTACCGCAAAGGTATTCAGATCCTCTTGATTTTCCCCGTCTACAACAGCACACTGATTATTCTCAAGTTGTAACAAACTTTCTAAACTACCAGCACGGATATCTGCGAGTAAAAATCTAGTAACATTATCTTCTTTAATCCGCCCCTTAGTTTTTTCTTCTACATATTTAGGTAGATAGCTGTAATTATACCCAAAAACAGAATCACGGGCAAATTCTGTTTCATGTACAGGAGTGGGAACATCATCAATAATTAGATAATGAATACTGTCGCGGGTAATTCTTCCCCCTTCAAAAAATGCTGGTACAAGAAAATGAGCATCAAAGGGACCGAGTTCTTCGGAAATCACATCAGTTTCTATGGGATAATGTCCCCGTAAGGTAGAGTCAGAACGACTAACTACAAGAAAATCGGCGATTTTTTCCGCTGCTAAGGCAAGTTTCAGGTTATGACAAACTTCTCTAGTGACAGATGCGGCTGCTTCCGGGGTGAGGGAACGAGTATTTGTTAAAATAAAGAAAATGGGAGCATCATCTTTTAGTCCTAAACGTAAGGTTTCTACATCCCAACGCATTAAGAGTAAACAACTATGGACGGTTTGTGAACCAGTGGGATCATCATCAAGGACAATTATTTTAGGTTGGTTATTCATAAATATGTGAATCGTGGTATATATTCGACATCTAAAATTTGATCAATTGTGTAATGGCAAATTGGAGGAAAGCAATTTAAACCACTTTTCTTCTTTGCTTGTCGGGCTGCCGTATCAAATGTTTTACCTCTCCCTAGCCCTCCCCTTTATAAGGGGAGGGAACTGGATTTTTATTGTTACCCCCCTAAGGGTAAAGGGGGGTAACAATGTGATGAAAATTACGGGATACCACTTTTAAAACATCCTCTAAGGCAATCTGCAATGATTGATTAGGAAGTTGAGCATATTCACTAGCTTGACTACTAACTTGTAAGGGTTGCAGATTAGCTAAATTATTTACCACTAAATCTTGGTTATTAGCAAGCAGTCTTTTATTATCGCGCAAAATCCGTTCACTTATCAAAGCGCGGACTAAATCTTCTCAAATTAGTTGTAGTGCAGATATTACCTGTTCTCTGTCGCTAATGTTACTTTTGGTGTTACCGGAGTTAGTTAAGTAGGTGAACACAATAAAACCAAACTGTGTAAAGAAACGTAAAATCGCTGAAAACTTCTTTACTTTTACCTCTTGCCTTGCTATAACGACAATTTTCAACGCCAACCTACTTAAGGGACTTCCAATTAAAAAAATACCCAAAAATTTCTTGTGGTGCGGGACGAATTGCCCGCTAATCATCAAGGACGGGCAGGATGCCCATCCCACAAAATTGGGTAATTTATTTTTTGGTGTTCCCTAAGAGGACGGTTGAAAAGTTTTGGCTCTTGCGTCTCTTTTATGGTGATTGAGGATTGATGATAACAAAACCCTTACGGGACAAGGGTTATAAACAATTATTTCCATATTTTCAATGAAATGCCTACACAATAAGGCTTTCAATGATTTTGAACCAGGGTTTCCATAAAAATAACCGAAGAACCAATATTCTCTTTTACAAGGGGATTGGTAGAACCGAATATTCTTAGTTAAGACTTTGAGAACTTTGACTTTATTGGTTCTAACTTCATTGATTTCAAATGTATCACCAAAGGTTAAACTAAACAAACTTTACCTAAAATATGCTATGCTAAAAACTCTATAAGCTACTGTTTGCCCAGGGTTGCCCAGAACTGACAGCGTAGCGTGGCGTAAGCCATAGTTCAGGGCTAATAACTCAAGTCCGTTTTAACGGACTATAAACCTCATGAGTCTCAAAACCCCTTGAGTATGGCACTGAGGATTAAAATAACACCATTATTTATGAATGATTAGTCTGAAAATTCAAAATTTTTGTAACAATTGCCACAATTCCTTAAATCTGCCCTGAAAATGAATTAATCAAGTTGATAGTACATTTATCAAGCATAAATAGTTAATAAAACTTTAACTATCTATTGAGGCAAATCACAGCTACTCAGCGAAGAAAGTGCTATGGTGAAGGGAAATAATTGGGCATTTACAAATTACGCTCACCTAAGTGTTACATACTTAGGTTATTTTGTAAAAAACTGATCAACTCGAACCGTATTTGTTAACCGACAAATAAAATATCTAACTCATCATTAACAAAAAACCAAAAGGTAGATGAATTATCAAGGTTATTAGGATAAAAAAACTAGCAAACATCAGAAAATTCTGATTGATAAACTGTCAAAAACACAACTATTTCAGCTAATATACATGAACCAATCTGCGAAACGTTACTCACCGCTCCAAGCTGCCCTGATTGGTGGAGCGATCGCCACAACTGCTACTATATCTGTATTCGGTCAAGCTTGGACACGCTGCGTTCATGCTGCTTTACAAGATAGTCCGAAAGCATTAGTTGACCAAGTTTGGCAGTTGGTGAATCGTGAATATGTTGATGGAAAATTTAACCAACAAGATTGGCAAGCGGTCCGGCAAAGTCTATTAAGTAAAGACTATACTTCCAAAGACGAGGCTTATGTGGCAATCCGCGAAGCTTTACAAAAGCTAGGTGATCCCTATACCCGGTTTATGAACCCCAAACAATATGAATCCCTGACAAACCAAACATCTGGGGAAGTTTCCGGGATTGGGATTCGGATGCAAGTTAACGAAAAAACCAAACGCCTCACGGTTATAGAAGCCATAGAAAACTCTCCAGCCCTCAAAGCTGGACTGAAATCAGGCGATGAGATTTTGGCAATAGATGGCAAATCTACCCTAAAAATGACAGTAGAAGATGCCTCAAAATTGATTCGTGGTCAAATAGGTACTTCTGTCAGCTTAGATTTAGAAAGACCAAATAACAAATTTAACGTTAAATTAACAAGGGCAACTATAGAAGTTCCCACAGTCCGGTATACCCTCAAACAAGAATCTGGTCGCCGAGTAGGATATATTCGGTTACAAGAATTTAGCTCCCATGCGGCGGATCAAATGCGGGTAGCCATTCGCACTTTAAACAACCAAAAAGTTGATTCCTACGTTTTAGATTTGCGAGGTAATCCTGGTGGTTTATTAAATGCGAGTATAGAAATCGCCCGGATGTGGCTAGATGATGGTCATATCGTCAAAACCGTAGACCGCAAAGGATCAAGCTCTCAAACAAAAGCCAATCAGACAGCAATTACCAAGCTACCTTTGGCAATTTTAGTTGACGGTAATTCCGCTAGTGCTAGTGAAATCCTCACTGGCGCACTCAAAGATAATAAACGGGCTGTAGTTGTTGGTAGTCAAACCTTCGGTAAGGCTTTGGTACAGTCAGTCCACGAACTAGGAGATGGTTCAGGTTTAGCTGTGACTATTGCCCATTACTATACACCAAATGGTACAGATATCAATCATAAAGGGATTGCCCCGGATATCAAGCTGGACTTGACTCAAACTCAAGAACGCCAATTAGCTTCTAATCCGAATTTAATTGGTACAAATAGCGATCCCCAATATAGCCGTGCTATTGCTGTTCTTTCTAATGGCAAATTAGCACAATCAGTGACAAATCAAAATCCTCAGTCTATTAGTGTCAGTGCTAAAGACTTGAAGTTTTAGCTTAAACAGTAAGTAGGTTGGCGTTGAAAATTGTCGTTATGGCAAGGCAAGAGGCAAGAGGCAAGAGGCAAGAGTGAAGAGGGTTTGGGCGATTTTACGTTTCTTTACACAGTTTGGTTTTATTGTGTTCACCTACTTAGAAGTTTTCATCTATTTGAACCACAATTATCAGACCTAACCCCCAGCCCCTTCCCTACAAAGGAAGGAGGGTCAATCAAAACCTCTCTCCTTGCAGGAGAGAGGTCGTTTTGTGGTCTATTGACCTGAAAATAAGTAATTGGACAAAAATATTTACAGTCATTGCGAGGGAAGGGAAGCAATCACAACCATTGGAATTGCTTCATTTCACTTCGTTCCATATAGCTAACGCCACGCTGCGCTAACGCAATGACATTGTGTAATTAATTCTGTCTCACTACTTAGCTGTAGTGAATCAATTCCCTATCTTCTTCTGCTACCGAAACCGGAAGAACGACGACTGGAAGAACGTCCACCACTACCAAAACTACTACCAGAACTGCGTCGGGTAGAGCTAGAGTTACCAGAAGGACGAAGGTTACTAGAACCAAACCCAGAACCAGAAGCTCGTCCATTGGTGGTGGTGCGGTTTGCGGTTCCTGAAGACGAATTTCTGCTGTTTCCTGTGGTGCGGAAAGCCGTGCGATTTCTCACTGCTGCGGGTGGTTCATTGTAGCGAGAACGGTAACTAGAAACAGCCGAGTCATAGTTAGAACCATAGCCACCGTAACCATTCATGATTCCACCGGGCTGATACACGGGGGGAACATAATACTGAGGTCTAAATAACATACTACTAATAGCTTGACCTGCAACATTACCAACTAAAGCTCCTGCAAAAGGGGCCCAAAAACTACTTTGCTGACGGACAATTACAGTTTCCGGTTGTCCGGTTTGGGGATTATTTCTGGTTTCGGTGACATTGTGGATATACTCAAGTTTGAAGTCTTCAGTCATGTATAAGATTGGCTGACTATTCTCTACTTTTAAGTAAGTTTTCTTACCTGCTTTGATTTCATCATCATTTAATCGTGCCATTTGCAGCTTTTCTGTGGCAAAGCTGGGGGGATTGTTATTGAGTAAAAACAAGGTATACTCACCATTGGCATCGTTGTATGTACCCTGTTGTACTTCATACTGACCATCATTTAACTTGGTGGGAGTAGCGGTTTGGCTAACGTTCTTACTTGAGGAATTAGTGCCGTTTCCTCCTCCACAAGCGACAGTTGTTAAGCACAAGGTCAAGGCTAAACAAACAATCGTAAATTTACGTAGTATGCTGATCATCATCGTGTTTATGTTTGTTTTCGGGTACTCATTACAGACTAACGAATCATTTACAGAGGAATCAATTCTGGATAATATTCCAATAATTGGTCGCTGGAAAGTTCATCACCTAATTGGGCTGGGGAAAAATGCACTTGGATAGCGTGGAGGTTATGTTTGTAGTGTAGATTAATTAGAGCTTTTAGGGCTTCTTTCAAAGCTGGAATGTTACCCAAATCGGTTTCTAACTCTGGAACTTCCCCTGTATAAGCAACTGTAATCATGACAACGATGTTACGGGTGACGGGAAGTGATAAAGGCTGATTTGAGGAAGTTGAATTCAAATCCAGATTAGCTCCATATCTTTGGGCTGAGTCTGTGAATAATTCATTGATATAATCTCCTGCTTCCCCTTCATTCCAAAAGACATCACCTTCATTGGCCGCAGAGAACCAATAGTCATCATATTGGAGGAAAGTTTGGCATAGTTCCACCAGTTGTTCTCCTAAAACTTCTAGCTCACCGTCAGCATTAATCGCTGCGCTGGCGGCACGATTGAGAGTGCCTAAGATTGGTGCTACTTCATCTCCCTTTAAATGCAAAAACAACCGACAGACAATATAGCGAGTTCTGCCTATCATCCGATTAAATGTATCACGCATTTTTGTCTCCTGTAATTTCAGTAAATGTTGACAACTGCATATTAACCAATGCAGTAAAATTCTTTGATAAAATCTGCAATCACGGAAAAATCAGGTATGATGTCTACCCTGGTATTGCCAACTTTGAGAGTTGGAGTTGGTAAAGTATCGAGAGAATAAGTAAAAATTAAATTTTCAAAATGACGATGAAAATTGGTATTGTAGGACTGGGACTCATTGGTGGTTGTTTAGGTTTCGATTTACGATCGCAAGGACATTATATTTTAGGTGTCAGCCGTCGTGAATCAACCTGTGAGAAAGCAATTAAACTTGGTAGTGTTGATCAAGCGTCGGTGGACTTGAGCTTGTTGGCATCAGCAGACGTTGTATTTATTTGTACCCCTATAGGACTGATAGTCCCCCAAGTGAAAGAATTAATAACTCATTTACCAAAGACCACTATTATCACTGATGTTGGTTCAGTTAAAACACCCATAGTGGAAACGATTTCTCCTTTATGGGAAAATTTTGTTGGTGGTCATCCCATGGCGGGAAAAACTGATGTTGGTATAGAAGCAGCACAGCGAAATTTGTTTGTCAATCGTCCTTATGTATTAACGCCGATGGAGACAACACCTGGTGATGCTGTGATAATTGTAGAAGAAATTGTGCGATCGCTCGGTTCTATTATCTACCATTGCCAACCAGAACAACATGACCGGGCTGTGAGTTGGATTTCTCATTTACCTGTAATGGTGAGTGCCTCTTTGATAGCAGCTTGTTTAAGTGAGAAAGATCCAGAAATTGCTACATTAGCCCAAAATTTTGCTAGTTCAGGGTTTCGAGATACAAGTAGGGTTGGGGGAGGAAATCCCGAATTAGGAGTCATGATGGCGCAATATAATCGCCAAGCATTATTACATTCTCTTCATCAATACCGCGAAAATTTAGACGAATTTATTCATATAATTGAGCAGGAAAAATGGGAATTGTTAGAGGAAAAGTTTAAATTCAATCAGCAAGCGCGTCCTGATTTTGTTGGAGTCAGGAATCAGGAGGAATGATCCAGAACTTGAAAAAGTGCTTGGTTTGAAATATAAATGAGGGCGCAAGCCCTGCGCCCCTACGGCTTTATTGCGATTTACACATTAAATCGGAATAATAGTACATCACCTTCTTGGACAATATACTCTTTTCCTTCACTTCTGACTAAGCCTTTTTCTTTGGCTGCACTCATTGAACCATGAGTTACTAAATCATGATAAGCTACAGTTTCTGCCCGAATAAATCCCCGTTCAAAATCAGAGTGAATGACTCCTGCGGCTTGAGGTGCAGACATCCCGGCATTGATTGTCCAAGCACGGGTTTCTTTCGGTCCACAGGTGAAATAAGTCCGCAAACCTAGAAGGGTGTAAGTTGCCCGAATTAAGGATTTTAAACCACCTTCTTTCACACCTAAAGATTCCAGAAAGTCAGCTTTATCGGCTTCTGGTAATTCGACCAATTCCGCTTCTACTTGGGCAGAAACTATGACAACTTGGGCATTTTCAACCGCCGCAACTGCTCGCACTTTTTCGACAAAATCATTACCTGTAGCTAAGTCTTCTTCAGAAACATTAGCAGCGTAGATAATAGGTTTATTGGTAAGTAATCCTAATCCCTTAATAATTTCCGATTCTTCGGCATTTAAACCAACTTGACGAACAGATTTACCCTCATTTAAAGCGACAGCTAATTTTTCCAGAATTTCTATTTCCGATTGGGCATCCTTGCTGGTACGGGCAAGTTTACGAGTTCTTTCAATACGTTTTTCAATTTGGAATAAGTCCGATAAACCAAGTTCTAAATTAATGATTTCAATATCTCGCACTGGGTCAACAGAACCGGCTACGTGAATGATATCATCGTTTTCAAAACAACGCACAACATGAACGATCGCATCAACTTCCCGAATGTGGGATAAAAATTGATTACCCAGTCCTTCTCCTTGACTTGCACCTTTAACTAAACCGGCAATGTCAACAAATTCAACACGGGCAGGTATAGTTTGCACTGAGGTGGCAATTTTGGCGAGAACGTCTAACCGGTCATCGGGGACTGAGACCATACCAACATTCGGTTCAATGGTGCAAAATGGGAAGTTAGCGGCTTCAGCTTTAGCGTTAGCGACTACAGCGTTAAATAGGGTTGATTTTCCGACGTTGGGAAGTCCGACAATTCCGGCTCTTAGCATTGCAAATTTTAGATTTTGGTTTCAAGTATAAGGATAATTCAAACAGGAGGATGGTTGGAGTTAATTCACAAAAAGACTTTCATCCTTCCTACATTTGGCAGGTATTTTGGGAATTTTGGGAATTATCCATAACCCAATGATACCAAGGTTTTTAGACAATGACATTGGTTTTATTGTGTTCACCTACTTAACGGAAAATTAACCATAGATATACAAAATTGCCTTAGTCCTTGTTTTTATTAAACCCGACAAAAATAGTCGGGTATGTTTGACGTGGATTTTGCCTCGTGTTAGTATCATTCCAAAGTTGACGGATACCCAGGGAAAGCAAGATTATGACTCAGGCGATTACAAACCTCAACCAAGCGAACACTTCTATCCTCAAGGCTTTGAAGTGTAAAGAGTGTGGAGCGGAATACGAACTCAAAGCTACTCATGTATGTGAGTTGTGTTTTGGACCGCTGGAAGTCAAATATGATTACAATGTTCTCAAGAGCTTAGTTAGTCGAGAAACTATTGAAGCCGGTCCCAATTCGATTTGGCGCTACCGTCACTTTTTGCCCGTTGCTACAGATAATTTTATAGATGTAGGCACAGGGATGACTCCATTGGTGCGTTCCCACCGTCTGGCTCGTCGCCTGGGTTTAAATAAACTTTATATTAAAAATGATGCCGTGAATATGCCCACCCTGAGCTTTAAGGATCGGGTGGTGTCAGTGGCACTAAGTAGGGCGAGAGAATTAGGTTTTACGACTGTTTCTTGTGCTAGTACAGGTAATTTAGCAAATTCTACCGCGGCGATCGCTGCTTATGCCGGTTTAGATTGCTGTGTATTTATTCCTTCTGACCTAGAAGCTGGTAAAGTTATCGGCAGCTTGATTTATAGTCCAACTCTAATGGCTGTTAAAGGCAACTATGATCAAGTTAATCGTCTTTGTTCAGAAGTTGCCAATACTCATGGTTGGGGTTTTGTGAATATTAACTTGCGTCCCTACTATTCCGAAGGTTCTAAGACATTAGGTTTTGAAGTTGCAGAACAACTAGGTTGGGAATTACCAGATCATATTGTTGCACCTTTGGCTTCTGGTTCTCTGTTCACCAAAATCTATAAGGGTTTCCAAGAATTTGTAGAAGTTGGTTTAGTAGAAGCCAAAGATGTCCGTTTCAGTGGTGCTCAAGCAGAAGGTTGTTCTCCCATTGCAACAGCCTTTAAAGAAGGTAGAGACTTCATTCAACCAGTTAAACCTAACACAATTGCCAAATCAATTGCGATCGGCAACCCCGCAGACGGTGTATATGCTGTAGAAATCGCTCAAAAAACCAATGGTAATATTGAATCAGTTAATGATGCCGAAATTATCGAAGGTATTAAACTCTTAGCAGAAACCGAAGGCATTTTTACCGAAACCGCAGGTGGTACAACCGTTGCTGTTCTCAAAAAATTAGTTGAAGCTGGTAAAATTGATCCAGATGAAACTACAGTTGTTTATATCACTGGTAATGGTTTGAAAACCCAGGAAGCTATTCAAGGCTATATTGGCGAACCTTTGACAATTGATGCCAAACTAGATAGTTTTGAACGGGCGTTAGAAAGATCCCGCACCCTTGATCGTTTAGAATGGCAACAAGTTCTAGTTTAGAAGTTATGGCGGTTATAAACCGCCAATTTAACGCAATTCCTACCCACCAATTCACTAAAAATTAACGTTTAAACAATGGCTGTAAAAGTTTTAATTCCCACTGCTTTGCAAAAGTTTACAAACGAACAAGCTGCTTTAGAATGTAGTGCTAGTAATATTTCTGGATTATTAGATTCTTTAGAAGTAAGCTGTCCTGGTATCAAATCGCGTTTGTGTGATGAAGCAGGAAATCTCAGACGGTTTTTGAATTTCTATGTCAACAGCGAAGATATCCGCTTTTTAGAAGGGGCAGAAACGGTCCTCAAAGATGGAGATGAAGTGAGTATTGTTCCCGCTGTTGCAGGTGGTTGAAATATTTATTGGGGTTTAGGGTATGGGGTTTTGAAAGTCCCAAATTACCCATTACCCAATCTTATGGTTCTTTTAAGGAAAATGCTATTTGCGAGCGATCGTCAATTACCATAGCATTAACCATTACCAATCTAAAATAGATAGAAAGTATCAGATAATCGTTATATATAAATAGTTGTGGCTATGCTCTGGTATGTCAAAATGGAAATAACTGACTACCCCAAAATGAGCAATGGCAGAAGAAACTAATCAAAATCAAGCGGGTGATGTGGGTTCTAATCCTGCTACAACCGCCCCAGAAAAGCCCTCCGCAGACGCGAAAGCCGCCAAAAAGGAAAAGCCCCCAGCGTTGGAAGATAAGCCTTTTGAAGAGTTTATGCAGCAACATTACCTACCAGCGTTACAACAGGCAATTACTAAAGAAGGTGTACCAGATGTGAAGCTGACTTTTGCCAAGCAGAAGTATTCTATTATTGGTTTTAATTCAGCAGAAGAATGTTGGCAAGTTATCGGTTCTTGGCAAGGGGGACAACGCCAGTTTAACGTATATTTCCCTGAAGCCAATATTCAAGGTAAAAAGGGATTTTCCTGTCATGAAGGGAAAAAACCAAGTACCTTGGAATCGTTTTTAATTGATGAGCGTAAAATTACCCTAGATTTATTGGTATCTCGGTTAGTGTATCGCTTAAATGGACAAAAGTGGCTAGGTAGAAATTAGAGTCAACCACCCATCACTTCCCTTCGGGTAAGTGAGGGCTTGTAAAAGCCTAGTTGGACTCAGTTCTTAACCGAACTACGTTAGAGGTAAGAGTTAAAGACCTACCAGGGGATGCGTAGCTAGTTCCCTGCTCTAGAACTTCAAAGTTAAACAGGCTTAAGGGTTAAACCAGTGCTTTTAAGATAGTTACCGACCTCTAACATTGTCGTTCGCGCCAGCGTGCCGGAGGCATCTAGCTAACATTACCCCAGAAATGGGAGGCTCTTCGGAGCAAAATATTATGTCCAAAGTATTTGTTTTAG
>NZ_JADEWA010000602.1:0-2657 GCF_015207865.1 Dolichospermum sp. LEGE 00246 | reverse complement strand
GTCTTTATTCAATTCATTGGCATAAATTTATGACAACTAATCCTTTAACTATACTCACTGAAGAATCAACCAAAATATCACCTGATATTTCCCCTGCTAAAACTGCTTATATGTTAAGCCAACTTCTCGAATATATTGATTACAATGAATTAGAATCAATTTCAGTAACAGAAACTGTAAGCGTCGAAGAACAAAGTGATGCTATTAAAACACTGGCATCTATTATTGCTAGTCTCAATTCTGGAAAGACTATGGAAGAATCTGTTATAATAGCTTTTGAACCAGAGGATATCCAGGTACAAAATCCAGAGTTTATTCCTGAATTACCAGTTATATTGGCAGATGATTTAACGGTGAGTACAATAGAAAAAGAAAAAAACAATCTCAATCAAATTAATAACGATTCAATTATAGTTTTGGTGGATGAACAGGAAGAAACCCAAGCGGAAATATATGAGGAAGACATTATGTTGTACGTCATTCCTTTGATGATAGCAAGGTTAATGAGCGAAGAAAGTTTAGTAGAAGATAGTGGAGATGGAAAGATTAGAGTTTATCAATCAGATGAATTTACTGCTTCACTACAAGTTACAGAGACAGAGGAGCAAATTTTAATCTTGAAAAGAAAGCAACATTTGTATTCTGAAGCCGAAGTTGCTTTAAATGCTGTGAGAAAAACAAATTATTCCCAGTTTCAAGTTACTACAAATCAATTAACAGAGGCGGAAATAGAAAAGTTTAAACTGATAGCGTTAATGGAGTATAATCAAAGTAATCAACTACTTAAAAAGGAACAAGAGTTAGGAGATTAAAAGAATTTAGGACTTAATCAATAAATCCAAAACATTGATTAATAACTCCCGGTTCGCTCATTTTTTTTGGAGTTCGAGAAATTGCCAAAAAAACAGAAAATCCAGGTTTAGTAATGGTTTTAGCGATTTCCCGAAATTTAGCTTGAACTACCACCCGGCGCTAAAAACTCTATTTTTATGCGATCGCCTACGTGATCGCGCAGAGTCGGGACAAGAGTACATTTGAATTACAGGCTAAAACCCCTATTAAATCGTTCAGGTTTTTTCTAACTCAATTTAAAATAGGCGAACCGGGAGTAATAAAGAAGTTCAAAAATTTACAATGTATTTGGGTCAATTCCCCTTGCTTGTAACCTAGCTAAAAGAGCTTGCAATTCTTCCTCTTGGGTAGAATATCTGTTACCATTTTCGTCATACCAATATAACCATTCCCTAGTTCTACCTTGATAAGTTCCCTGTTCCCTACCAATACCTAAACCTACTTCTGGCATCCAAATTTTATCCCCTGGTTGGAGAACATATTCACCATTGACTAAGCGGTAAACTTCTAAACGTTGACGTTTCCGACGTAGGCGTGTAGGGGCATAAATGACATAATATAAAATACCTAATTCTGCATAGTCTAATTTCTTTTGCTCATATTCGTAATTGTAAGTTTGAGAAACAATTTCTAAGGCTAAAATTGGGGGAATACCATCTTCTTCCCAAAGTACATAACTAGAACGTCCATTTTCACCAACAAAGCGTTCTACTCCCAAACTTAAAAACGCATCTGGGACTATAGCAGGTTTACTTCCTGCATAATAAACTCCCATATTAATACCAAAAAACCAGTCATCTCGGTTTTGCCAAATATTGACTAGGATGGCTAATAATAAGTTGGGAATTAAAATTTGTAGTTCGTTATCCACTGGGGTATCGTCTGAATCTGGTAATTCTGCTGAAGAAGGTAAACAATGTAATGTATTGTAATTTAACATATAGGACTCCTATTTAATTTTGGCGAAACTAGGTACATCTTGATTCCTTCTTTCCTGTCTTCACGAAAATTATGGCTTACACCACACTCCACGAACGTGAACACTATCAAGAATCAAACTGAATTCCTATAAATATTTAACTGTTGACGTTTAATTAAAAAAATGACTGATATCATTTCTATTTATGAGTTTCACCACTCGTTAGAGATATAGTTATTATATCTGTTGGGTTAGGAAACAGAGAACGGGAGCATCCCAATTTTGAAAAAATAAACGTAGCCACACCAAAAACTCTCTCGCCTTAGTTTACTACAGCCCTATGCATAACAGCAGGCTTACAACAATGGGCAAAAGCTTGTATCAAGCCGCGTGTAAAGCCTGCGGCATACAAGAAAAGCAGAGCTTATGCCTACGGCAGACTACGTGAACGCTTTAGCGATACGCGCGGTCATTATCTGCGGTTCAATTATATGCAAGTATTTAGCTATCAGCAATCAGTAAATGGCGTAGCGATTGGCCGACGGTTGAATGCTTACGATAAAAATAAACTTACACATTTCGGATGCTACCCAGGAAACAGAGAATCAACTTCTATCAATTCCTGAAACCAACATTTAGGCAATATTGAAAGTAAAGCAGCGATAATTTTAGACTGCGATTTAATTGGCATTTCATCTAAAAAATACTGCCAATCAACATCATCTAAATTTTTATCTATCGCAAATACTTTTTTAACTATTTCCTGATGAGATTTCGTCTCCAAATCTTGCAGACTAAAATCTATATCTGTCATTTCCAATTCCTCTTTTAAAAAATCACTTATATCATCCAAATTATTCCTTTTACTATTATTACTATTTAATAG
>NZ_JADEWA010000601.1:0-2663 GCF_015207865.1 Dolichospermum sp. LEGE 00246 | reverse complement strand
CCTCCTCCACTCCCCCAACTCCCCCAACCTCCTCCACTCCCCCAACTCATTTAGTAGGTTGTAACTGATTAGGTGGTTTTTTCCAGCTAATACTTGCTGCACCCAGGGTCACTAAGATAACTCCTATAACTTGGACAATATTTAGGGATTCTTGCAGCATAATCCCGGCGAAAATTACGGTTAAAATCGGGACTGTAGCTCCAATTAAAGAGGAGAACGGAGAGCCTAGTTTACGAATGCCAAAATTATTGAATAAGTAACCGCACAAAGTTAAAACACCTAATATAAATGCACTTAATACCAGTTCAAGGATGTTAGATGAACTAATTGCTACACTTAAATTACCGGGTAATGGAATTATTAAGCAGATAAGACTTAATAACAACATGGTGGTGAAGTTAATTAAAGTCAAAGATACAGGATGTAACTTGAGTTTAGTAGCACATATCCTGGTGAGAATGACGTAAATTGCAAATGCGATTCCAGATAGAATAGCTGTGGTGCTTCCCAATGCGGTGTTATTCACCCCTGTAGACTGACTACCTAAAACTAATAATTCACCGCAAAAAATTGCCGCCATTGCTCCAGTAACTAGTGAATTAGGACGTTCCTGAAATAGAAACCAGGACAGAAACACGCTCATAACTGGATAGACAAAGAAGAGAGCGATCGCCATTCCTGTTGTTACTTCACCAATAGCAATGTAAATAAATACCTGTGATACAAATAATAAACAACCGCTAATTACTGACAAAAATAGAGCCTGTTTAGTTTTATTCTGAGTAGGCGTTGCATTTGCTCCCAATGAAGCAAATAAATTTTCTAATTCTTGCCAAATAGGAGGATGTAATATAGGTGATAAAAGTAACATTAATGGCACAACCACTAATAAGCGCAGCATCAGAATCAAGAAAATATTCCCCAATGTCGGAAAGATTAACTGCTGTGTTGGCAATCCCCCCAAGGGGTTAGAAGCTGTAAAGAAAATCGCTTTAATTGCTACGTTGTAAAGAGACGAAACCACTGTAGACAAAGCAATAAAAAGGAAGCCTATCTGCAACTGTGACCAATTAGGAGATGTCCGGGATCTTTGTTGTCTGGGAGTTATTTGTTGTTGAGGTGTAATTGGTTGTTCAGGTGTTGTTGGTTGTCTAGGAGTTGTTTCCCGTCTTAATTTTGGTGTTGGCGGTCGTCCTGTGGGTAAATTAGGAGTTAAAACAGAAAGTGGTTCAGGTTTTGTATCTCCCAGGGATGGTGCTGTTAATACCTTAGAAGTCAAAATAGCACCAAGTTCAGAATTTGGATCTTCCGATGGTGTATCTAGACTTACAAAAGAACTAGGTACAGATGCTTTATCTGCTGCTGATGTATCTGGATTTACGAAAGAACTGGGTTCAGGGGTTTTATTGTCCGGTATTACTGTTGGTAAATCTGGATTTACGAAAGAACTGGGTTTGGAAGTGTTATCTATTGGTGAAGATAATATAACCGCATTGGCTGCTGATGTAGAATCACTGTGTGCTGATTCATGAGGAATCAAAGCAACTGGTTCAACCATGATTCTTTGTGGGGATTTTTCCGAAGAACCATTTTGATGAGTTATGGCTTCACCACGCAGATTATCAGCTAGTTGTAAAACTGTAGGTGCGCCTCCTGTTGTTGTTTTGACGGAGTTAGCATCTCGATTTTTTTCTACTTCACTTCGCAGACGATTGACAAATTCCGCTAGTATGGCTTCCCCTTGCTGTTGTTGGCTATACATCCGTGACAACTGCTGGGAAAGATCACCTTGATAGTTTTTGAGTTCTTGTAATAGTGAATTAAAGGCAATAGTTACCGTCCCATCCAGACTGTCTAGCATATTAGTGACATTCTGTCCGATTTCATGAATAGCATTATTGTTTAATTGAGTATTTTCAAGCGCAGATGAATCCGAGGAGTTATGCTCTACGGATTGAGTAGCTAAAGTTTTCAGTGACGATTGTAATTGGGAAGATATATGTTTGGCTAGAACTTCTGCTAATTGACGGATTAACACTTGCTGTTCAGTGATTTGCCGCGATTGTTGTAGATTTTCTTTTTCCTCAATTAACCTTTGAATATCGCCAGATAAGCGATTTTTTTCAGTTTCTAGCCGTTTTACGTCTTCCTGCAACGACCTCAGCAGATTTTGTTGAAGATTTTCTAAATCTTCAACTACATCCCATAGAGCATTTTCTGCGGCTCTGGATAGCTCACCTCTAATGCGTGGGTTTTCTGGTCGCTTCTCAAATCGCCCCATCGGTTTCTAGCCTCTAACACCTTGATGATTAAGTTACTCGGCACTCTGCGCGAACAACACCTGTATTAAGTTTCCTGGAGAAAAGGCAGGAAACTGAACAATTTCACCGAACTTATCAATTTAATTAACTTATGAAAGCCTTACAAATGAATACCTAACTACAAGCACCAAATCCGTGCGGAATACCTATTGCTTGATAGTTGCCATCATGATCGCAAACTGCTGTAATTTATAGAAGGCGACAGGGAATAGGTTTTGGGAGATTCTACTGTTTGTTACATAACATATTTTGTTTTTTCATGTCTACCTATCTAGTAGTCTGTCAACTCGAAAATGACGGGTGAAGGCAAGTAGGGGGAGAAGAGAGGCTGTCTCTTATACA
>NZ_JADEWA010000600.1:0-2663 GCF_015207865.1 Dolichospermum sp. LEGE 00246 | reverse complement strand
TAAGAGACAGTTCTATAACCTTTATAATAATCTTTATAATAAAAAAAGCAAATAAAAATTATATAGAATTATTTGAACTTGAAACTGTATCAATAAAAAACATTAATAACCAAAACGCCGAAAGCTAATGGGTGAGGAGGGAATCGAACCCGCAACCAATTGATTAAGAGTCAACTGCTCTACCGTTGAGCTACTCACCCGCTAATTAGATCATCATATCAGACTTTTGACTTTTGCGCTAGTGTTGCATGGTTTAAAAATCGTTAATTTTCTTGGGGGTTGATTAATAAGTAGTGAGACAGAATTAATTACACAAGGCTATTACGTAAGCAAAGCGTGGCGTTAGCCATATGGAACGAAGTGAAATCAAGCAATAGCGTTCGCGGAGCGTCCCGGAGGGAACTAGCGCTGCTGCAAGCAGTTCGCCAGGGTTGTGATTGCTTCCCTTCGCTCGCAATGACTGTAAATATTTTTGTCCAATTACTTAGGCGATCGCCATTACCATTAGACATCTCCAGAAATTGAAGATCCTTGATCTGAAACCCTTGTAGAGACGTTCCATGGGTAGGGATTCTCGGCTCTCCAATCTTTTTTGGAGATGTCTATTATACTCACAACGGCTAGAAGCTGGACTTTTTTATCATACAAATAACAAGTTCAAAGCCTCTCCAGTATTAAATATTATTCCTTTTCCCTCTCCTAAGAGGAGAGGGTTAGGGAGAGGTTTACCAGAGGGGTTTCATAACCAATAGACATCTCCGAAAATTAAATGTGCGTCGTTTGAAACCCTTGTAGAGACGTTCCATGGAACGTCTCTACAATCTTTACCGGAGAAGTCTAATAAACAGATGAAAATGATGAAAACCTTTCCCAATCATCTGTCATATTGCTGGAAGTCTGTATGTCACTTTATTAATTGTTGAATCACGAAATTTATCAACAGATTGCTGAAGACACTAAACAACTACAACAGTAGAAATTGCATGATAAAAGTGATGCGATTGTTCATGCTCATAATTTGAATAAATCCACCTAAACGCTGTACTATTGTTTTCACTAATGCTAATTCTAAGCCGGTGTTCTGTGCTTGCCAGGGGGAATGTTTGGGAATGCGGTAAAATGGCTGAAAAACTTGTGACAGTTGATGGTGAGGCATCTCTACACCAGAAATAGTGATTTTTAATTCTACCGTGTTTGCATTCACATCGGCGGTAACTGTAATTGATTCACCTGCGGGAGCGCATTGACAAGCTTGATTGAGTAGCAGGGTAATAATTTTTTCTAACTTGGTGATATCTGTGGATAAAGGAGAAATTTCTGCGGGGATATCTAGGTGTAATTGTTGTTGCTGACAATTGGTAACATCTCGAAAAGATTCCACAATGGAAAATAACCAAGTTGAAAAATCAATAGTAATTAAATTAGGAGGTTCAGGATCGATTTTCAGATATGTTAATGTAAGAAGATCGGTAAGCAATTTATCTTCTCGTCCACATTCATAATGGAGAATTTGTAATAGTTGGCATACTATTTCTATATCTACAATCCCGGCTGGTGTCATGAGACTTTCTAGGGTTTGCACAGCAAGATTAATATTAGTAATCGGTGTGCGTAATTCTTGGGCAAGATGTCTGATAAATTCGTTATGATGATGTTCTCGGATTGCAATTTCTTGAACTTGGACTTTAGTTTTGGTGTAGAGTTGAGATTGACAGATGGCGATCGCACATTGATTAGCTATTTGCTGTAAAAAAGATATTTCTAATTCTCCAAATTTTGCCTCTGTATGCCGAATTAGCCAAATATTGCCCAAAACACCTTGATAATCAAAAATCGGACAAGCCAATTGATTCATCATCTGTAAGCCAGAATCATGTCCGGGAACAATTTCTATAGATTGCCAGATTTGTTTTTGCAATAGAGATTGATAAATTCGGGGAAAATCAGCAACTTTCGTGGTTAAACCTTGAAAATGGGGTAAACTCGTACTATATTCGTAGGTAACTGTAGCAGCAGTCAAACAGGGATTATAAAGTTCAATTTGACAGCGATTAAGTTGTAATAAATCAACTAATTCTTGAGTAATAATTGTTAATATTTTGCGATCATCCAGACTATCGCGGATATGTTCAGTAATATATTGTAGCAATCCTTGGAATTTCTGAATTTGCTGTATCTTTTGAATATTTTCCTGTCTTTCTAACTCTAATTGGATTTGTAAATATTCTACCTGCTGTTGTAATTGGGCAACGGATGTATCTCCACCCAATTGCATAGATACTTCTGAACAAAATATGGGTGGAGATGGTAATTGTGTCCATTTGGGGATGGATTTAACTCGATTTAGATTCATGCAATAGTTTAGGAAAGAAATAATGGATAATTGATCATCGGGGAAGAGGTAAGTGGAAATAATACTTACTCATGACTGATTTTTCCATCTGCCTATTACCTATTCCTTAACGAAGAAATAACATGAGTATGAGCGAGCATACCAAATATTGTGTATTGCTGATAACAACCCTTGTGACGGTTTGTAAACAGGTACGTTAAGTTACAGCTAATCCCATAACGCTATTTTACTGCATTGTTAAAAATTAATACTAATCTTGATAAATCTGCAATTATTTACAAAATCATAATGTTTTACCCCTCCCTAACCC
>NZ_JADEWA010000599.1:0-2665 GCF_015207865.1 Dolichospermum sp. LEGE 00246 | reverse complement strand
AGGTAGGGGAGGTAGGGGAGGGAAGACATTACCCGTCAAAATAAATTTGACAGACTACTAGTGTCTGACTGGGAATGTTATTTAGGGTTTGCTGATAGCGTAGTGTGGCGTTAGCCATATAAACCTAAAACCATTTATTAACAAAGGGTTTCGCGGATTTTTACCACAAAAAAGTGCCAGGTTTTGGCTAATACTGTCTCAAAATAGGTGCATTTTTCTTTGTCGGATTTGGAAAATTGAGGATATCCAGACAGTTAAGTAATTGGACAAAAATATTTACAGTCATTGCGAGGGAAGGGAACCAATCACAACCCTTGGAATTGCTTCATGTCACTTCGTTTCATATGGCTAACGCCACGCTTACGCAATGACATTGTGTAATTAATTCTGCCTCACTACTTAAAACTGTTCCCAGTTAAGAGTTCCCTGCCTTCACAGACAACTTATTCAGCAAGCCCTAAATGTATTTCTCTGATTTCTGCTTTTTCATGTTTATATGAAAGTTGGTGGAGATTAATAAATTGAATAATTTTTATACAAATATATTAATATTTTCAAAATTTGGCACTAACATATCAGACAATTTGCATAACAACTAATGTCATATCATCGGTATTTCTCCTATCAGAACCAATGAATTGTTCAACTTGGTCAAATAGATATTCGACAATTTCCTGGGGACTGTTGCAATACTTACAGGCTGTTCTGAAGGATGTAACAAAATTATCTTCATCAAAGCGATCGCCTCCAGCCGCCGCTGCATCCGTCAAACCATCAGTATAATAAATTACTGTATCCCCAACTTCTAACTGTGCTTGTGCATTTTCATATTCACTATTGGCATCTAAACCAATTAACATCCCCAATGTATCCAATTGACTCACAGTTTTTGTGGCTGCGTGCCACCACAAGGGGGGATTATGGGCGGCATTACTATAAGATAAAATCCGCGTTTGTGGGTCATATTCGGAATAAAACATGGTGACAAAGCGGTGAGAATTTTCCAAATCCGCATACATTACCCGATTCAAATTTTGTAAAATTCCGGCTGGGGAATTACCATGTAATACTTCACCCCGCAACATTCCCCGCAACATCGTCATAATTAAACCTGCGGGAACACCTTTACCCATGACATCCCCAATGACCAAACCCCAACTAGCATTTTCTGGAGATGCTTGTGCTTTAGATTTTAACTGGTTTTGATTAGTGGGAATAAAATCATAGTAATCACCACCAACTTGATTAGCCGGTTTACAACGGGCGGCTATTGATAATCCAGGAATGTTGGGACATTGACGCGGTAAAAGTCGGCGTTGAATTTCTGCACCAATTTCTAACTCTTGGTCTAAACGTTCTTTTTTTCTTAATTCTACAGACAGTTCATCATTGTCAATTGCCACTGCTGTTTGGTCTGCTACTAACCGCACTAATTTTTGTCTGGTTTCTGTCCAACTATATTCAGGATCTCGACTCAAAACATACAGCCAACCTCTTTCTGTATGCTTGACTAAAATAGCTGTGCCAAAGATTTGCACATCTGGACCTAAAACAGCGTGCATTTGGTCATCTAGAATCCCTGTGGAAATAGCAGCAGGACTTGAGTTAGATAAAAGAGTAATTTGACTACTAGCAGTTTCTAGGGCTTTTCTAATAATTTTTCTTTGCTGAGTATCCTGCCAATGTAGTTGTTCTAATCTAATTTGTCCATTGGGTTTATAAAGAAAAAGTGCGCTACCTTCTGCATCTGTGACTCTGGTAGCCATGAGGGGAATCAGTTCCAAAAACTGATTTAAATTATTAAAGCTTCTGAGGGCAAATCCTAAAGAACTCAGTAAGTCTTGAATTTTATTTTGTTCTCGATGCAGCCTGGACACAAGTTCCTTGAGTGCCACTACAGGAGTGACATCGGTGGTGCTGCTATTGCTATCAGTAGAATGGGGGGGGAATTGTGACACAGGTTAATATTGCAGTTAAGAATAGCAAATTTGTGATTCTTTATAAATACTCTTTTTTGATAAATTGTGAAATCATCATGGAACGAGATTTGTGATTTTAGCAAGAGTAGAAGAAATGTTGAAAGTAATTTTTTAAGTCTTGGTTCATGCTGAGGACATTGTTGAGGGTTAATTTTCCACAATTATAAATTTTCTAATTTGTCAAAAATGAGTCTGGGAGAATCAGTGATTTTTATGATTAATTAGCAGCCTCTAATTTTTTCATAACTGAATTGGTGCTTCATATATCTTGGGAAATAAAAATTTGTCACTAGCAAAATTATCTCTATTCCTGAGAGAGTAGATATTAAGAATCATCCAACCAATAACCAGATGGATTTTTGGTGCATTAATTCATGGCTTTTGCGTTGTGAGGATTTTAGTCAAAACGTTGAAGTAATCATGCTTTTAATGAAAACTTCTTTGACTATGGACTACAAACATTTAACCTATATACCATAAATTGTCGAAATGTTTCCTTAGATAGATTTCTTTTCGGGAAAGATTTTGCCTATTTTTGGTCAATATTTCAAAATGTGTAATTTTATATTAGTGTTTTGACGGAGAAGGTGGCAGGAAATTAAGTCTTATTTTCCATGCTTCAGCTAAATTTAACAAAAACTTGATTTGTAGTTTATACTGTTCGTATTAGCGATACTCAATAATTA
>NZ_JADEWA010000075.1:0-16320 GCF_015207865.1 Dolichospermum sp. LEGE 00246 | reverse complement strand
CTCCCCGGTCTAAAGACGCGGGGATTCTTAATCGAATAATTGTCAAGACAACTGCTCGGATAATATCCGCTTTTCAGGTATTACCTTAGATGTACGGTTCTTGCCCTGATCCTGTTTGCCATTACTGGCAGAATCATCTCTGACAAGCGTAACTTTCAAAAGAGTCCCCCGGTAGGTTTTTAATGTCTTTGCTGACAAATTTTAAATTAGCTCCTAAGATAATCAACCAGAAATATCCCATGAAGAATCAGTATCAATTGCTTCTAACTTAGCTAATATTTTAGGTTTAATTTTTTCATATTCTTTTTTCAATATATTTTTACTAATTTGAGCATCCGTTGATAAAGTTGAACCCTGACTAGAAACAAGCCACTCTTGCAATTTTTCTCTTTGAGCCGCAGCAATACTTGATTGTAATATATGTGTGCAAGGATGAGGAGTTTCTTTAGTAAAGAATAATAAACGATATTGCCCAGTATTCTGTAGTAACCCCGTGATTTCTTGACCAGAATTAGTTTTGAGATCCAAATAATAAGACAACCATTTAGCCCCATGTTCACGGGTATAAATAACTGTAATCCACAACATGACCGGATGAGGAGAAGAAATAAATAGAAATTGATTGTAGCGAGTACAAACTAAGCGTTTTTGAATTTCTTCTTGGGGTAGCATCACCCATAACGCTGGTAACAAATTTTTATCGTGGTAAATGGGTTGAATAAAAACGATATTGGCAATTGGTTTATTGTGTGGCCAAGTAACTAATTGCGTGATGTCATGATCAACTGAATATCTCCGTAGTTCGACTTGTGTATTGTGATTGGTAATGGGAATTGTCAGCAGATTGGTTTTTATTTTCTCTGCTGGTGCGGCAACTACAGGGAAGTTGGGGTTAATAATTTCTTGAGCATCTTGATATATAAGAGTATTATTAATAACCGAAGTATCTTTAATGAAATGAGTATTATTAATAACAGGATTATTTTTAGTGGTATTATGCGTGTCCTTTTGCTGTTCTACAGTAGTAAGAATATTAATAATTTCATTGATACTTTGGGGACGTTCACTAGGTTTTTTGCATAAACAATTCATAATTACATCTTCTAATTGCTTGGGTAGGTGCAAATTAGGAGAAATTTCCGCAAAGGAACAGGGTTTTTCAAAAGTGTGCGCTTTATACCATGCTCCAAAGGTGTTGGTTGATGCCACCACAGGAATTTTACCAGTCAGCATTTCAAACATCATGATCCCAAAACTGTAGATATCAGAACGACTATCTAGTTCTTTACCTTCAATTTGTTCAGGAGAAGAATAAGCTAAAGTTCCTAAATAAAACTTGGTATGGTCACTATCAGACATGAGTAATTTAGCAATACCAAAGTCTAAAACTTTGATTAATTCTCCAAAACTGGGATCTTGAATCACCATAATATTGCCCGGTTTAATATCACGATGGATGATTGGACAAATTTTTCCATCTACAGGAATACCATCATGAGCGCACTGTAGTCCTAAACCGATTTGCTTGGCTATTCTGAGAAATCTTGGTAAACTTAGGTGTTTTTTACGAATGATCTGACCTAATGTTTGTCCCTGTAGATATTCCATAACGTAGTATATTTCATCTACCCCATAGTCCATGACTCGGACGATATGGATGCTTTTTTGACCGAGTAAGGCGCAAGTTTTAGCTTCTCGCTCAAATCTTTCTTGCCAACGCATCCTTTCGTTTTGCATTGATAAAGTTAGAAACTTGACTGCAACAGGGACACCTCCCAGCAACGTATCCTTAGCACGATAGACTCGTCCCATTGCGCCAAAGCCAATTAGCTCTTGTAGTTGGTAACGGTTTCCGAGTAAGCGACCAATGTTGGGGTCTGACATAGAAAATTCGACTCCAATGTTTAACAGTTCAAGGGATAGTTTTGTAGGTTTTGGTGATTAGAAAATAGGTTGAAAACCTGAAAATTAAAACCGAAAATTCATCAATCAAATCGGATTGCTATTAACTAACTAGGTTAAGTAGGTGAACACAATAAAACCAAACTGTGTAAAGAAACGTAAAATCGCTGAAAATTTCTTTACTCTTGCCTCTTGCCTCTCTGCTCCTTACCGCCTGAGACCAAGGACAATTATTTACATCCCCCCTACTTAATGTAATTGGCGTTCTAGACTAGCTTCCATTGTGCTATCTAAAAAATGACCCACAAGAATGCCACTAGTTAGGTAATATTGATTATCATTAATTCGATGTAGGGTTTCAAAACCAGTCTGTCTCTGACGGTGGCGAAGGTCAGTGGAGCTATCTCCGAGTACCCAATAACGCTGAACAATTGTATTTGGACAAATCCAGCCTTCACCTTCTATTTGTCCGAGATAATTATGTTGAAGCAGAAAAGTATACTGTCGTTCTCCTTCATGAAGTCGTCCTTTATACTGAAAAGAAATTTCTGGGCGATCGCTGTTAGGAAAGATTAATTTTGTAGCCATAGAGAACCAATTATCTCGATTCCAAACCACTAATGTTAAACCTTTCAAAGGAATTGGTTGACTATTGCGCTCCAACCAACTACCTTGGATCACCCACCGTCCTGGTTCTAATAAAAAAGTATGTCCCACCTGCTAAATCCCTTGTTTTAATCCAGCACAGTCGAAGTTTAGAAATACTTGCTAACATAGTATTTTGAGAGACAAGAGACTAAATTAGCGATAATTATCGTGAATTTCTCCTAAAAGCATCTCTTGATATGCTCCTGTGACTGCGGGTAAGTTACCAGGAATATTGATGTTTCGCCAGTATGCTAAAACCGCAAAAGCGATCGCTTCCTTAAATGCAGCACTTAAGCCAAACTCATCTGTAGTTGACACTGGAACATTCCCTAACAGCAACTGTAAGCGATTTTTCAAGTAACTATTACGACTGCCACCACCACATAATATTACCTTATGTGGTCTTCTGGGGAGAAAATTATCATAACTATGGACAATAGAAACTGCCGTTAATTCTGTGATAGTTGCTAAAAAATCTGCGGAATTAAGTTGGTAGGGTTGGGCATCCTGTAAACAATCATGCAAGTAGGTAATCCCAAATAACTCCCGTCCAGTAGATTTAGGTGGTGGTAAATGGAAATATTCGTGACTTAGCCATTGTTCTACCAAGGGGTAACAGGGTGTACCACTGGCTGCCCAATCACCATTATTATCATAGCTTTTAGTGCCACTTGTAAAATGCTGGACGGCTAGATCCAATAAACTATTACCTGGACCTGTATCCCAGCCGCGAATTTGCGACAACCAATCATCACTACGGGCGGGAAGATACGTAACATTACCAATACCCCCAATATTTTGAATACAACGTTCTTCCTGGTGATGACTGAGTAAATAGGCATCTACTTTAGGAACAAGGGGCGCACCATGACCATAAGCAGCTATATCTGCTATTCGGAAATTACTGACAGTAGTAATACCTGTTAAATGGGCAATCATCGCGCCCCGTCCCAGTTGGCAGCTATAACCCAGTTCTTCTAGTCCTTGGGGTGGACGATGGTAAACAGTTTGACCATGAGAACCGATGAGAGTGGCTCTGTGATGACCAATTTGAATATGTTGAGCAGCTTGGGCAAAATTATGAGCGATCGCATCATCTATGGCGGCTACATCTGCCATTGACATCGCAGTACCAGCCCCAAGCCCTAGAATATGTTCTCTGAGTTGAGGGGAGTAGGGATAGGTTTCCCCTGCCAGTAATTCCACCTTCAGATCCAAATCTCCACCAGAAATTTCTACTAAAGCGGTATCTATCCCATCTACAGATGTACCACTCATTAAACCAATCACACGAGTCGGTTGCATTGACTCAAATACTTTTATGAATTTGCGATCGTAGTGTAATTGATCCTATTACCCATGTCAAAACAATACTTCTACTATGCTTGAACTTAAAAATCCCTTGTTATGTAAGGCTTAACCATACAACCTATGATGATTGTTCCTTGCTGCTACCTCCTGAATGGGCGCAAGCCCTGCGCCTCTACATTTTATACCACGCTTCATTATCAGCAACCCCTAAGAGGGTGTTTGAAAATTCATGATTGCTGTATCAAATATTTTACCCCACCCTAACCCTCCCCTTATAAAGGGGAGGGAACTAGTACCGCAAGGCGGAAGTCAAAAGTCAAAATGAAGACAGTATAGGCTTTTGGAGGATTTAGAATGGTTGGTTTATTTACGCCGTTTTGTACTAGATTTCTATTCTTACCCCCCTTTACAAGGGGAAAGGAGGTAACAATGTGATGAAAATTACGGCATACCACCTTTCAAACAACCCTTAACTAATTTTGCTGACGATTAATATCTTGTAAATCCAAAGCATAATTTAAACGTAAAATATTTACCCCTGGTTCACCAAAAATCCCTAAAAACCTGCCATCAAAATACTTATTAATCAACGGAATAATATCATCTTCCTGAATACCCCGTGCCTGTGCCACTCTCTCTATTTGTTGTCGTGCTGCTTTTAAAGAAATATGTGGGTCTAAACCAGACCCTGACGTATAAATCAAATCACCCACAGGTTGTTTATCCTGATTCTGTAATTCTTCCACCTGCTTGAGAATACGTTCTTTAAGTTCTGGATTAGTGGGAGCGAGATTACTACCTCCAGAAATACCAGTCGGTTGAGCTTTTTTACCTTGACTATATCTAACAGCGCTGGGACGACCATGAAAATAACGATCAGATGTAAATCCTTGACCAATTAAAGTCGAACCAATAGGTTGATTATTGATATTTAAAATCATACTACCATTAGCTGAAATCGGGAAAAAAGACTGACCGACTAGCAATATAAAAAGAGGATAGACAATTGCTGTTAATAACCAAATTACCAAAGTTATTCTAATTGCCTTGAAAGTTTCTCTAAAAATAGACATAATTTATTTAATCTTGATTTAATAAGAGGATTCACCGAAGTAGGGGCGCAGGGCTTGCGCCCAGTCAGGATATAGGAGTAAAAGTGCTGTATGGCTTTTTCTATAAATTTTGTAACCCATTCAAATACATATCGCTATGATTTATCAATTATTAAAATCGTTCTGGCTGAAAAATGACTGTTAACAAATAAACCACCAACATTATAGTAGTAAATCCTAAAACCCCCATTGCCCAAGTAGAAACCCTATCTAAACTGAGAGTAGTATTAGCATAAACCACTGGACTCATAAATAAACTGAAACACATCACTATAAAAATAGTGATTGGTAATTGATGTTTAAACTTGGACAATCGAATCAATGGTATCATTTTCATAAAGAAAAAGGTAATATACAAGAACTAAAAGGCAAGAATTATCAATTACCTATTCACGTAATTACAGCAGAATTCACCGATTCAGGAGTAAAACTGTCTGGCTGTGAATATAGATCCTGGACTTGATTAATCTGCAATCTGCTATATTTACGCTAAACCCACAAATGTAATCATCATATCTATTAATTTAATCGCAATAAATGGAGCAATCACCCCACCTAAGCCATAAATTAAAATATTTCTTTGCAGAAGTTGATTAGCGGTTAAAGGTCGAAACTGAATACCTTTTAATGCTAGAGGAATCAAAGTTGGAATAATTAAAGCATTGTAGATCAACGCCGAAAGAATAGCCGAATTAACGCTACTCAACTTCATAATATTTAAACTTCCTAAATTAGCAGCCGTGAAAAGTACGGGAATAATTGCAAAATATTTAGCAATATCATTAGCGATAGAAAATGTCGTCAACGCTCCACGAGTAATTAACAATTGCTTGCCAATACTAACGATATCAATTAATTTGGTGGGATCAGAATCTAAATCCACCATATTAGCCGCTTCCTTAGCTGCTTGCGTTCCCGTATTCATAGCCACACCTACATTAGCTTGTGCCAAAGCGGGAGCATCATTAGTTCCATCCCCTGTCATCGCTACTATTTTACCCTCAGCTTGTTCCCGTTGAATCACACTGATTTTATCTTCTGGCGTAGCTTCAGCAATAAATTCATCTACTCCAGCTTCTTTTGCAATCACAGAAGCAGTAATCCGGTTATCTCCCGTCAGCATGATAGTCCGTACTCCCATGCGTCGGAGTTGGTCAAATCGTTCGCGGATACCTGGTTTAACAATATCTTTGAGATAGATAACACCGTAAATTTCCTGATCAAGACAAACAGCTAAAGGTGTACCACCTTGATGAGAAACTTGTTGATATGCAACATCTAATTCTGGTGTATCTCTTCCATGACGGGAGAGAACAAAGCCTTGAATTGCTCCTACTGAGCCTTTGCGTACCTCCCTACCCCCAGGTAAATTAGTACCACTCATGCGCGTTTTTGCCGAAAATTCTATCCCCTGTGCTTGTTTGCGGTCTAAATCAAAATTTGCCCCTAACTTTTCTGCCAGTCGGACAATAGATTTACCCTCTGGAGTGTCGTCAAAAATACTAGCTGCCAAAGCCACGTTAGCAATTTCCACTATTGAATGACCATTGATGGGGATAAATTCTTCTGCTAAACGGTTGCCAAGGGTGATTGTTCCAGTTTTATCAAGTACCAGAGTATTAATATCGCCACAGGCTTCTATTGCCCTACCAGAGGTGGCAATGACGTTAAATTGTGCCACTCTATCCATACCCGCAATACCGATGGTACTCAGTAAACCGCCAATAGTTGTGGGGATGAGGGCTACCAAAAGAGCAATGAGAACAGGAATGCTCACAGGACTATTCACATAGTAGGCAAAGGCGGGCAGAGTGGCTACTACGAATAAAAACACTAAACTCAGAACTGCTAATAATACTGTTAAGGCAATTTCATTAGGGGTTTTAGTCCGTTCTGCTCCTTCGACCAGAGCAATCATCCGGTCAATAAAGCCTTTGCCTGGTTCAGCAGTAACACGAATAATCAGTTCATCAGAAATTATGCGTGTACCACCCGTGACTGAACTGGCAACGTCTGAACCTGATTCTTTGAGAACTGGGGCAGATTCGCCTGTAATTGCTGATTCATCCACAGAGGCGACACCCATGATTACTTCACCATCTGCGGGAATCACATCGCCTGAGACTACATATATAGTGTCTCCCTGTTTTAAGCTGTTGGCAGGAACTTCTGTAATTTTGCCTTCAACGGTGATGGTTTTGGCAATGGTGGCTGATTGGGTGGAACGGAGTGTATCGGCTTGGGCTTTACCTCGTCCTTCGGCTACGGCTTCGGCAAAGTTGCTAAATAGAACTGTGAATAATAAAATTCCCGTTAATAGTCCGTTAAACAGATGGGGATTTTTTTGATTTACTGGACCGAATAATTCAGGGTAAATGGTGACAGAGAAAGTGATGATTGTTCCTATCCATACTAGAAACATCACTGGATTTTTGATGGCATATGGGGGATACAGTTTAATAAAAGCATCTCCTATGGCTCGGAAATACAGTCCTTTATTGGATACTCGCGCTTTTCTGTGTTTCTTACGACGGTAACGAGGGCGGGAAGCTTTAGAATTAGAGGTAGTTGCTGAGTTCATATATAAGTAATTTTTTAGGAGTCAGGAGTCACCGAGTCACCGAGTCACCGAGTCAGAAGTCACCGAGTCAGGAGTCAGGAGTCAGGAGTCAGGAGTCAGGAGTCAGAAGTCAGGAGTCAGGAGTCAGAAGTCAGGAGTCAGGAGTCACCGAGTCAGGAGTCAGGAGTCAGAAGTCAGGAGTTCAGGAGTTCAGGAGTTCAGGGGGAAGAAAGAAGAAAGAAGAAAATTAGCTTCGTCTTTTTATCCTCATTACCTCATGTTTATCTAACTACCAGAAGCGAGTTTAAAGCCTTCGGCAATTGGTCCTAAAGCTAGAACAGGGAAGAATGTGAGGATGCCTAAAATTAGGGTGACACCAGCAGTAATAGTGGTAAAGAGTAGAGAATCTGTTTTCAAAGTTCCCCGGCTGGCTGGACTGGCTTGTTTTTTAGACATACTATCAGCTAAGAGAAGTAGGGCAATAATGGGTATATAGCGTCCTGCGAAAATACTGATAGTTGTACTTAAGTTCCACCATAATGTGTTGTCATTTAATCCTTCTAAGCCAGAACCATTATTGGCTGCGGCTGAGGCGTATTCATAAACTACTTGGGAAATGCCATGAAAACCTGGGTTACTAATTCCTGACAAGGATATAGGATAAGCCATAGCTATGGAACTAGGAATTAAAATCATCATGGGGTGAATTAATAGCACTACACTAGCCAGGACAATTTCCCGTTTTTCAATTTTGCGCCCAAAAATTTCTGGTGTGCGCCCTACCATTAAACCGGTGATAAAAACGGTGAGCATCAGATAAATGAAGAGATAAGCTGTTCCTATGCCTTGTCCTCCCCAAATTATTTGTAAAAATAGGTTGAATAAGGTAGAAAATGTGCCACTGGGCATGAGGGAATCGTGCATTCCGTTAACAGCACCGCACATGGTGGCTGTGGTTGTAACTGCCCATAGTGCGGTTTGCGCCCAATCAAATCTGACTTCTTTGCCTTCTAAGTTGGGTAATTCTAATCGCAAGGCATTGTTAATGATGGGATTTCCTTGTAATTCTCCTGTGGCTGTAACGCCAATGAGAACGACAAAGATGATAAACACCATTGAAAATAATAGCCAGGTTTGTTTGAGGTTGTTGGCAAATACTCCGTAGGTGTAAATTAGGGAGGTGGGGATAGCCAGCATGGCAATGATTTCTATTAGGTTAGAAGCACCATTGGGATTTTCAAAAGGATGAGCGGAATTAGCTGCAAAAAAGCCGCCACCATTTTCTCCTAACATTTTGATCATTTCCCAGGAGGCTACTGGACCTCTGGCTATGTACTGAATTCTCCCTTCTAAGGTTTCTACTAAGGCGGTTTTGGCTAGGGTTTGAGGTACACCGGAGATGATGAGAGCGATCGCCCCCACAATAGATAAAGGCAATAAGATCCTAGTGATAGCCTGGGTAAAATCTACATAGAAATTCCCCAGTTTTCTCCCTGTTAACCCACGAATAAAGGCAATTCCCACTACCAAACCACTAGCCGCTGAGGTAAACATTAAAAAACCTAAAGCTGATGTTTGACTAAAATAACTAAAGGTATTTTCTGTGGCGTAGTGTTGTTGGTCGGTATTGGTCAGGAAGGAAATTGTGGTATGTAGTAATAAATCCCATCTCATCCGCCCCAGTCCATTGGGATTCCAGGGCAGAAATTTCTGATAATAGAGGAGAGCGTAAACCGCCACACCCATGACTAAGTTACTGCATAGTAAGGCGCGAATATACTGCCAACCCGTCATATCATTTTTTTTACCCACACCCCCTAAAATATAAATTATTGCCTCTAGGGGCTTCATTACAGGATCAAGAATTGTCCTCTCTCCCAAAAAAACGCGGGCTATGTATTTTCCTAGTATTGGCGTAATGAATACGACAATACACAGCGTTAAAGCAATTTGTAGAAAACCTTGACTCATGTAGTTTGCACTCTATTTAACTGAAGTTCTAGCCAGTTAACACTCAACAATAATGCCTAAATTACTAATAGATTGAATTTTTAGTGATTGGATGATTTTTCATACCACCTAAATCAATATAGTAGAGAATTAGATATTAACCCAGCGACTTGATAAACTATGGCTGAACTACCAAAAACCTTAGAAGATGCGATCGCTCAATCTTGTGAAGCGGTAAAATCAGCTTTAGCTGATGGTATAACTCGGATTCAAGTTGAGTTATTATTTCCAGAACTCAAATTCATGACGGTTGCAGAACAATTTCTCCCCCAATTTACTGAATACGAATCCCGTCTTAAAGTCTTCTTTGCTGATGCTGGTGCGGCTGCTTTAGCCCGTCGTGATTGGACAGACGCACAATTCCAAATTTCCGATATTGGTACTGGTAGGGCTGCATCCCTAGAAGCAAAAATTCAGCCAGAGGATGAAATTTTCCTATTTATTGCCCCCACCTCCGTAGAAGTGCCACAATTAGAAAAGCTGTGTGAACTGATCGGCGATCGCCCCACAATCATGTTAACACCCCGACTCGAAGATTCTAGTGTAGTTGGTATCGGTTACACAGCCAGAGAAACTCGTCGTCGCTTCATTAGTACCATCGAATCTTGTTACTACATCCGTCCTGTAGATGATGAATCTGCCCTTTTCCGTTGCTACCCTGGACAATGGGAGGTATGGCAAGAAATAGAGGACGAATATCAAAAAATTGTTGAACTCTCAAACAAACCCTATGGTGATGAATTAGACGCAATTCTTCTAAAGGGACAAACGGCAAACACTGCGGACGCTACACCCGCCAGAAAACCCAGTGTATTTAAGAGTTTGCAACGGTTTATCAAGGCTTTAAGCAGTTAAGATCACAAAGCAGTAGGGGCAAACCCCCTGTGGTTGTACCAAATACCGGGGTAGGCACGGGGGCGCTACCCCTACATTAAATCCAAATCTTTTAAGTAGTCGGACAAAATTAAATTCACTCGTTGAGAGAGGGAACAGGGAACAGGGAACAGAAAAATCAATTGTGTAATTAATTCTGTCCCATTTTTTATATAATTAACTTTGCCTGCCTGCCTACTTACCAATTACCAATTACCAATTACCAATTACAATTACCAATTCCCCCATTATTTAATTTAAAGATGAAATTAATCTGTTCTCAAAGTGATCTTAGTAGCAACCTTTCTCTCGTCAGTCGTGCAGTCCCGTCCAGACCAACTCATCCTGTTCTTGCCAATATCTTATTACAAGCAGATGCCAAAACTAATCAGGTTAGCTTAACAGCCTTTGACCTCAGTTTAGGTATCCGTAGCAGCTTTAGTGCCGAGGTCTTAGAAGGGGGGACAATTGCTCTCCCTGCCAAACTGCTTGTAGATATCACCTCTCGTCTACCAGAAGGGGAAATCACCCTGGATGACGGCTGCGGCGAGCAAAGCTATCAATCGGGAGATAATACCGGAGAAGGTATAATTGTTACTCTCAAACCTAAAAGCGGACGTTATCAAGTCCGAGCAATGGGCGCAGAAGAATTCCCCGAACTACCTGTAATTGAAAACGCCGAAGCAATTACTCTCACAACAGCAGCACTAATTGAAGGATTGAAAGGTTCTTTGTTTGCTACCAGTTCCGATGAAACCAAGCAAGTCCTCACAGGCGTACATTTAACCCTAAAACAAGACACTTTAGAATTTGCCGCCACCGACGGACATCGGTTAGCAGTGCTGGAAACTACAAATGAGCGCCCTGTAGAAGGACGTGAACAGGTAGAGGTGACAGTACCGGCAAGAGCATTGCGAGAACTACAACGGATGTTAGGGCATAACTCCACATCGGAAGAAACTGTAGCCGTATATCTTGATCAAGGTCAAGTAGTATTTGCTTGGCAAAATCAACGCCTAACCAGCCGCACTTTAGAAGGGCAATATCCCGCTTATCGGCAATTAATTCCTCGGCAATTTGAACGCCAAGTCACATTAGAAAGAAAGCAATTTATTAGCACTTTGGAACGAATTGCTGTGTTAGCAGATCAGAAAAATAATATTGTCAAAGTCAGCATTGATAATGCCAATCAAGAGATTACTTTATCTTGTGAAGCGCAAGATGTTGGTAGTGGTACAGAATCAATGCCAGCACAAATATCTGGCGAAGATATAGACATTGCTTTTAATGTCAAATATCTGATGGAAGGTTTAAAAGAACTACCATCTTCAGAAATTCAAATGCACTTGAATCAAAGTTTAACTCCGGTAATTTTCACGCCTTTGGGTGGATTAAAAATGACCTATTTGGCTATGCCTGTACAGCTTAGAAATTAGTTTTTGATCTGTCACACAATTTTAGATTTTAGATTTTAGATTTATGCCACGAATAAATTCGCGGGCTTAGGGTGTTTGAAAAGTCATGGTTGCTGTATCAAATGTTTTACCCCTCCCTAACCCTCCCCTTATAAAGGGGAGGGAACTGGATTTTTTTGTTACCCCCCTTGATAAGGGGACACTAAGGGGGGTAACAATATGATGAAAATTACGGGATACCACTTTTAAAACATCCTCTTAAGACCTTTTTGGATTTTGAATCTTCAATCCAAAATTTAAAATCTAAAATCCGGTCAGGGAATCTATTTTCCGTTCCCTGACAATTTGTATGACTGAATCAGGATAGTTTAGTAATAAATCTTACCGCCACCCCATTTAGTGCCAACAACTTTGGGTTCTAAGAGAATATGTCCAGCAATTGCTTTCAAGTCTTCCTCAGTCAGATTTCGCATAACTCGGAAAATATTTGCACTCTTCAAACTGGGGTGAATTTCCGAAATTTCTGTTGCGCCATCATAGGTAGTGGGATTTTTCATATAGTCCACCAAACCTTCAATATTATTGCGCTTAGGTAAAGCCCCTGCTAAGGCTTCTGGATCAAGTCCCACATTTTGGTTAGTCTTGGTAACTCCACCGGCATGACATTGAGCGCAAGCGTAATTGAATAGTCGTTTACCTTCTTTGACTTGTTTTAAGCTGAGAACAACTGTATCACCTTTGTCATTTAATGGTACTGTACGGATAGCTTCATCCAGTTCTAAAGCTGTTGCAGTACCGACAACCATCTGTAATGTCAGCAAAATAGTAGCAACAACAACACCAATTAGTCTTTTAAACATATTTCTCCTCAAAGATTTTATTGAGTCACTGTAATACCAATATCATGTTAGGAGTCCAATTTGTTGCCAAAAATACGATCCCTTAAACTCTTGTAATTTAAATTTCTAGATAGGATAGGATCAACAAAGCTAAAATTGTTGTTGTTATAGTGATGCCGTAAAAATCGTACAAGTGTACTACTGCAACGCTTGTTTTTGCTGGGAAATAGTAAGGGTGTAGTTGAACCTGTCTTGTGACAAATCACCCATATACAATAAGTATTTGCCCGGCTGCCAGTAACCTGAGAATTCGGCTTTGCCACCACTATAGCTATCAGCAAGCACACAGAAGCGTCCTCCTGGTCCAGAAATCAATAGTGTTGGCTGTCCTTGACTTTCTACCGTCAATCGTAAATAAGGCAATGGCTCTGTAACTTCAATTATTTGATTAGGATCGGTGTTAATATTCCCACAATTACTTTTTACACCCCCTCCAGATGTACCGTTTAATACTAATGGGTCTTGATTGAACTTAGAGTTAATTTCTAATTGTGGGGTTTTAGCAAAGCTGGACTGATTCAGTAATAAGCCCATTGTGAGTGCTACAGAAGCAATTGTAAATAGCTTCAAAGTTTTCATGTTATTTCTATACTCATCAAATGTTTGCATCGTTGGAGTTTAAGCAAAAGTAGACTAATTCAAAGCTGGGAATCAGGATTTGGAGGTAATAATCATGTACAATTTAATGACCTATTGATTTCTATAGATTTTAGATTTGTTAAGCAGAACTTTTAGAGAACTCCACAAAAAGAAATGCCCAATGTCATTCTGTTCGCGCAGCGTGCCAGAGGCATTACGAAACGAAGTGTAGTGAAGAATCTCTTGAGATACTTCGTTTCGCTATGGCTAACGCCACGCTCCGCGAACGTTACACTCAGCATGACAAAACAGGATCATTTATTTTGTGGCTTACTCTTAGCAATTTTTACAGATTACTTATTTAGACGGGAACAATTAGATTGTGTTCCTACTGAACATTTTATCATTCCAGAGTGGGGAAAACAATTGGAAGATTGCGTTAGCTTAACCGACAGCAGCCCCATGGACCGAAAGGCAGCGTGGGATGGCGCGTAAATTGACGACAGTTTTCCGACCAATGCAACAGCGTTCGCGCAGTGTCTCGAAGAGAGGAAGGAAAACATGGAGATAATTCACAAACCTTGTGTTATACTAGAATGCGGGTGGTTGGTGGCTAGACTTTTGGCTCGGCAAAAATCCTTTTATATCAATACTCTTAGCGATTTTAATGGTAAGGCTGCGACCCATTTTTAGTATATTATGCTTTCTATAGCAAATTGATTTTACTCTAAGATGTTAAAAGTAGTCAAAGTCAGATTATATCCAGATATTCAGCAACAGCAATCATTAGCACAGGCTTTTGGCAGTTGTCGTGATGCAAAACCACTGTCTAGCTAAATCTATTCAACAAGTTGGCTGGGGAATGTTCTGTACCATGCTTAAATACAAAGCAGAAAACGAAGGGAAAATTTATCAAGAAGTTGATAGATTCTTTCCTTCGTCAAAGACTTATCATATCTGTCTTAATCAAGTGGGTAATTCACGCTGGATGAAACTGCAAAACAGCGGATTGTCTGATCCGTATAAATCCTGATAAAATTTCCTGATGTTCAAACTAAAGCATCTTCAAACCAGTAACACAGGGTGGTCTTTGGATCAACGAGATCCAAGGTTCATCGAATCTATGATGCCTATCTTGGGCTTGTTATATAACTGTTATTTTCGAGTCCAAACCAGTGGCTGGGAAAATGTCCCAGATGAAAAAATTCTCGTTGTCGGTTCTCATAATGGCGGACTGGCATCTCCTGATACTTCCATGATGTTATATGATTGGTTGCGTCGCTTTAGTGTGGAAAGACCGATTTATGGTTTGATGCACCCTAAGGTTTGGGATGTGTTTTCACCAGCAGCAGAAATGGCGATGAAGGCTGGTGCAGTGAGGGCGCACCCGAAAATGGCTTACAAGGCTTTGCGGTCTGGTGCTAGTGTCTTAGTTTATCCTGGTGGTGCGGAGGATGTCTTTCGCCCCCATGGGATGCGGGATAAAATTTATTTTGCCGAACGGAAGGGGTTTATTAAGTTGGCGCTACGGGAGAATGTACCGATTGTCCCAGCGATTTCCTGGGGGTCACATGATACTTTGATTGTCTTGGCTGATATATATGAAGTTATGCAGCAATTTCATAAAATGGGGATGCCTTGGTTGCTTGGGGTTGATCCTTTGGTGTTTCCCATTTATTTAGGATTACCTTGGGGATTGGCTTTTGGACCGCTGCCTAATATTCCTTTGCCTGTAACTATCTATACTAGGGTTTGTCCACCAATTGTGTTTGCACGCTATGGAAAAGAAGCTGCAAGCGATCGCACTTATGTGGACGAATGCTATGAGTTAGTCAGAAGTAAAATGCAGCAGGAGTTAGATACTTTAATTCAACAAGCCAATCATTAATATCATCCTGGTGGTGCTTTTGTCGCCAGGTATTTCAACTCACTACATCTTGCAAAGAATCACTTTTTTCTCGGACAAGATGACCGTCTTCCATATAAACAATGCGGTCAGCAATATCTAAAATGCGGTTATCGTGGGTGACGAGTAAAATTGTACAGCCATGCTCTTTAGCTAATTTCTGCATTAGTTCTACTACATCCCGTCCTGATTGTTTATCTAGTGCGGCGGTGGGTTCATCTGCTAGGACTATTTTTGGTTGACTGACTAATGCGCGAGCGATCGCTACCCGTTGTTTTTGTCCCCCTGATAAACTATCTGGATAGTAATTGAGACGATTTCCTAATCCTACTTCTTCTAACATTTGCTGTGACTGCATTAACATTTTTTTTGCTGACATTCTCGGCTGTACTTCTAAACCCATCCTGACATTTTGGATTGCTGTTAAGCTACCGTGTAAGTTATGGGCTTGAAAAATATAACCGTTATTTCTGCGGGCTTGGGTTAATTGTTTAGCATTAGCTTGACATAGTTCATTACCTAATACCTGCAAACTCCCAAATTGGGCAGAACGTAACCCACCAGCCAAGGTTAATAATGTGGTTTTACCAGAACCAGAAGGACCTGTCATGATCACAATTTCCCCTGCATTTATAGTTAAGCTAATGTTAAATAAAACTTGTTTTCGTAGTTGTCCAGATCCGAAGTAATGATCAAGATTGTGGATGGAAATTACAGGTTTAGTAGAGTTAGTAGTTTGCATAGTTGAGGTTTTAAGGATTTTTTTGCACGCAGAGCCGCAGAGACAACAGAGAGGAATTTTGAGGAATTTAAAACATATCTACTGGGTCGGCTGATTGGAGTTTATTTGTGGTGCTTCCACTACTGCATCCATCTGATTTATTTGTCCAAGTTCGACAATGCCGTTACCGGATACTACTTCACCTGCACGGCTATAAATGTCAGAAATTACACCATTTTGAGGTG
This sequence comes from Dolichospermum sp. LEGE 00246, assembly GCF_015207865.1. NCBI lineage: Bacteria > Bacillati > Cyanobacteriota > Cyanophyceae > Nostocales > Aphanizomenonaceae > Dolichospermum > Dolichospermum sp. LEGE 00246. Next base: position 139 of record NZ_JADEWA010000075.1, on the reverse strand, counting down.
TTTTAACATAACTTTGCTCGAAATTGGCTTGTGCCTGTGCGGCTACGGCTATTTTATTTAAGTTGGCTTTAGACTAGTAGTTCGTCAAATTTATTTTGACGGGTAATGGGAAAAAACTTCTGTTCTTCCCTCCCCCACC